>CBDUCU010000108.1:0-9809 GCA_965365725.1 uncultured bacterium
TCGCGCCGCCGCTTCCGTCTTCGAGCTGAGCGCCGCCAGACGCACGCGCGCGCCCGTTGCACGCGCTGCCGTCCGCGCGGGCGAGAGCCTGCAGGCGAGCGCGTCCAAATGCTTGCGCGCCCGTTCCAGTCTCTGCGTTGAAAGTTTTTCCAATCGCGCTGAAAGATTACAGGCACGCGTGTTCGTATCGCGCAAGCGTCGCTCTACGTCGTCAAAACCGTAAGACATCGCCGCATCCTGCACGCGCGTGCGCGCGGTCGAGACGTGAAGTCGGATGGCCGAGAATATATCGCGCGTCAGACCTTCGATGTAGGCGCTCATCTGGTCTTCGCGCGCGGCGACGATTTCGGCGGCGGCAGTCGGTGTTGCGGCGCGCACGTCGGCGACGAAATCGGCGATAGTAAAATCGGTCTCATGCCCGACGGCAGAGATGACGGGAATCAAAGAGGCGCGGATGGCGCGCGCCACTTCCTCTTCGTTAAAGGCCCAAAGGTCTTCGGTCGAGCCGCCGCCGCGCCCGACAATGAGCGCGTCAATACAGTCCTCTTCTCGTCCATCATCGAGCGCTCTTTGGTGAAACTCATTGAGCAAGTCGATGGCGCGCGCAATCTCGCGGCCTGCTCCTTCGCCCTGCACGCGTACGGGCGCGAGAAGAACATGGACGGTCTGCGTCCTTCTCTGGATGGTGCGAATGATGTCGCGCACAGCAGCGCCCGTCGGGCTTGTGACGACGCCGACGCGTCGCGGCAAAAGCGGAAGCTCGCGCTTGAGCGACGCATCGAACAACCCTTCAGCCGCAAGTCGATCTCTCAACTGCTCGAAGGCCACGCGCAGCGCGCCCGCACCTACGGGGTCAAGTCCCTCGACGATTAATTCGTATTCTCCGCGCGGCTCATAGACGCTCAAACGTCCGCGCGCACGCACCTGCAAGCCGCTTGACGGGCGAAAGCGTATCCGGTGATTTACGCCGCGAAAACAGGTCGCGCGCAGTTGCGCCGATTCGTCCTTGACGGTGAAATACCAGTGGCCTGAGGCATGCGCCTTGAAGTTTGAAATCTCGCCTTCGACCCAGACGGAGGCAAACCGATTCTCAAGCGCGCCGCGCACCTGCGAGGTCAGTTCCGAGACCGTCAAAGGGCGGCGCTCAACTTCGTCGAACAGTGAGAGCAGAATCGAGCGTGTCATGTTTGTATGCGTGTGAAGGATGCTGGATGAGTGTTGAAAAGGCAAGCATGAAGATATTATCCAACCGGGTCTTGAGAACACGGACAAATGCCGGTGCAAGTGTTGGTTGAGGATTCAATCAGTGTTTGATTCAAGCTCTCTGCGTTGATCTGCGATCCACCTTTCCTCTTCTCGCTCATTTACCCGCCTTGGCGTAATAACCCTGACGATACAGCAAGCGCAGCTTCTCTTTTTTGAGCGCCGGGTTTATGACTTCGACGCGGACGCGCCGGAAGCGCGCATCGCGCGCGCGGTTGGTAGGCGTGTAGGCGAGAAAATATTGTGAGCGCAGCTCGCGGTCGATCTGCGAGAAGGCAGCGGAGAGTTCCGCCGCGTCGCGCGGAAAGAAGGCGCGCCCGCCCGTCGCCTCAGAAGCTTTGCGCAGGTCGCTGCGTCTGAGGTCGCCGTGAGGAAACGTTTCGTCGCGGATGCCGATTGAATAGACGACCGCGTTGTGTTGAATGGCGAAAGCGACCGCTTCATCGCGGCTTTTGCGGCTCGTCGTGTCGTCGCCGTCGGAGAGAAGAATGACGGCGCGGCGCGTGCGCTCGGGCGTTTTCGAAAGCACGCGCTCGATTGTCAGATAGAGCGAATCCCAAACGGCCGTCTTGCAGCGAAGAACCTGTTCGTCGGTGAGTTCGTTGTTCTCTTCGTCGCACTCGGGGCTGTTTGATGTAGAGACTACTTTGAGCTGTTCCACCTTTGCGCGCAGATCACCAAGCTCGCTTGTCGGCGCAAGCTCAAGCCGCGTGATTCCTGTAAAAGAGAGAAGCGAGGCCGAATCTTTGGCGGGCCTGATTACTGCGTCGAGAAAAGCGCGCGCCGCACGTTTTTCGTCCTCAATCACGCCCTCTTGCGATGCACTAACATCGACGAGCAAGGCAATCGAGAGCGGGAGATCGGTCTCGCGTTGAAAGACCGAGAGGTTTTGCGCCACGCCGTCCTCCGTCACACGTAAATCTTCCTGCCGCAGCGTTGTCACAAAGCGGCGCTCTTTGTCTATCGCCGTGAGAAGGATGCTTGCCAGATCGACATCGACGCGCTCGACATCTTCGTCTCCGACATTCGCGCCCGTCGGCTGTGGCGTTGGCGTTGTTGATGGAGACGGCAATACAACGGGCGGGGGCGGCGGTTGCGTACTTTGAACGCGACCGCTCTGCACGGACAGAAACAGCAGACACATACACGCGGCAAAAGTGCGAGACAACATACAATCCCCTTGAAGATTTTGACGCGGGAGAGAACCAATTTAATCGAAACAGATGCTTGATTTAATCGGGGGTCGTTGCAGGCGAGACGACTTCGACCGCCGGACTCAGCTTGACGCTTGCCCCATCGCGCGCAACGCGCACTCTCACACGCGCGCTCGACGAAGCGCCGGCTGTTGATTCATATGTGATTGAATAGGATGTGCGAAGTTGCGCCACCACATCATCGTAGGCGCGCTGCAACTGTTCGAGCCGCGTGATCGGATAGTAAACGCCGCCTGACGTTTCAGCGAGCTTGCGTCCCTCGTCATCAGCGCGCGAAGTCAATGTCAGAAAACGCGACCGCATTGGGTCAGTGGCCGCCGCCGGAACGCTTGAGCTCGATGAGGGAATCAAACCCGAAGGAATGTAGAGCGGGTAGATAAGCGCGCCCGATTCCGTGACGGCCTCAAGGACTTCTGTGAATGGAATAAAAGAACGATTGTCGTCGCCGTCCGAGAGCACGACGATGGCCGTGCGCTCTCCGCGCAGAGGCTTCAACGTCTCGACCAGAGTATATGCAAGCGTATCGTAGAGCGCGGTCGCGCCGCCCGCCTGAATGCTCTTGATTCTTTTGGCAAGAAGCGCGCGGTCGGTCGTGAAATCCGAGATCAGCTGAATGTCGTCGCGAAAACTCGTAACGGCGATGCGGTCTGCGGGGCCGACCGTGTCGATAAAGGCGAGCGCGGCCTTGCGTATAAAGTCGAGCCGCTCCTCGACGCTGCCCGACACGTCGAGCACCAGCACAAGGTTGAAGGGCGCGGTCGAGGGGCGTACGTCTTGAACGCGTCGCTGCTCGCCGTTTTCAATCACCGTAAAGTCGCGCTCCGATAGTCCGCCCACAGCGCGCCCATTACGATCCGTGACGCTGGCGTTGACGCGCGCAAGACTTGCGCCCGCCGCAGCACGGACGTTGAAAGGGTTGCGGCGCGGAGTCAAAGAGGGCTCTTCTTTGGGTGGGGGAAGCGTCGAGGCGTATTCGCCGACCAGTTTTGGCGCGATGCGACGAATGGCATCGGTCAAGTCGCGGTCGCCGCTGCGAATGATTGCGCGTGCGGCCTCGGTCAACTCTCGCTCACGCAAATCCGATGGCACAGCCGCTTCATCCGCGACGCCAAAAAGGATCACGCCGCGCGCCGTTTCAAGCTTCAGCTCGATGCGCTCTTCTTTTTTCGCTTTCTTATCACCGAGACGACCTGAGATGACAAAGTCGCCGCCGCGCTTCTCTTGAATCTTGCCCAATTCGATTTCGCTGTAGAAGCGTGGACGTGCGAGCGTCCAGCGAAAGTTGTAGCGCAAGGCTTCGGTCGGCACGTCGGCGCGAATCGTACCTGTCTCGGTCCGCACCTCTGCCGATTCGACCGGCCCGATGATGTCAACCGCGCCCACTTCAGTCTCAACCTCGATCCTTGCACGCGCCGGAACTCGGATGCTCACATCAATGCGGTTCTTATCCAGATTGCTCGCCGGTTTTGCCGCATCCATCTCGCGTTCGACGATGATTGTGAGCCGCCCGCTTTCTGCCGAAACCTTCACGTCCTTTTCAGAGACGGGCGACGCAAGCGGCGAGCGAGCGCTGATGGTGACCTTCTTTAGCTCGTCTTCCGGAGCAGCCGCGCTGACCGTGACGCGCCCGAGACGGTTTTTGACAAAGAGGTTGACCGTACCGCTCGTCTCTATTTCGCGCTCGAAAACATTCTGCGCGCGCAAAGAAACGCACGCGATGACAACAAACGCGCCCAAGACGAAAATCTTAAACAGAGATTTCTGGAGATTCATGACGCATTGCATATACGTTGCGCCGAAGAAGGGATACAACATAACGCGTAGAATCTTGCCCGTCGATGAAGAGAAAGACAAGCGAGCAATAGAGGTTGCGAGCAGCAGACAGCCGACAGCCTTTTACTGCTTACCGCTCGCGGCTCATTATCCTTTTCTCTTGTCGAGATAAGCGGTGATCGCGTCGCGCAGCTCGGCGGCCTGATCTTCTGTGAGCGGGCCTGCGACGGCGCGACCGTCTTGCAGACCGACGAGCATGACCCTGCCGTCCATCTGAAAATTAAAGGTGAGCGTTGTGCCGTTGTCGAGTTCAAAGACAAGCGCGGGCGAAACGCTCGCCGCGCTTTTTGATTCAAGATGCATCTTAGGAAAATCTCCGTCCTTAGTCTTTATTCACAAATCTTTATTCGCAATCGAGCCGTCAGCGTCGCATAGTTTATCGCAGAGTCGGCGGGCTTTGAAGCCGGGCGGCGTATCGAAATTTGTCAATCACATTGAACGGCGCGGAATACTCGGTGACGACAAACCGTGACCGCCCGTCTCTCATCTGATATTTTGTTCAATGCCGCGAAGATGCGGCCCCTCATTAGTTTTAAGTCAAAACACAACGGAGCAGACGCAAATTTGAAGGAAAAGATTCTTATTTTGTTCCTCGCAGTATGCGCATTGTCGGTTGTCGCTGTCTTTGCGGCGATGCCCGGACGCAGCCAAACTACCGGACACAAACAGTCTGCCTCGCCGGATGGTCTCAGGATTGAGACAAACGTCAAACCGACCGCAGCGATCCGCGAAAGACGCACCGCTTCGGCGACAAGCGAGGCCTCGATCTTTGCTCCGGCGGCTGAGCAGAACCTGACGCTTAGGGGAGGTCTCACGTGGGCCTTTGGCGGCAAACAGCAGCGCGGGTGGTATCTCTACACTTCGCTCATCGGCCAACTGCTCGATACGGACGCAGATGCTTCAACTCCCGAATTCGCTTTGGCACTCTCGCGCTGGCAAAAGGGCGCGGGACTTTCACCTACAGGCATCCTCGACGACGAAACGCTTTATAAGATGGTTGCGACGTGGCAGGGAGCGCGTCTCAAGGATCGCGTCTATCCAAGCGCCGAAGAACTCGTCACTGTTCCGACTTCTGATTTCTGGGACGCGTCGAGGCCTGATGAGTTGCGACAGGTGCGGCGCGATGCATACACGGCCTACAAACGGATGGTTGCTGCCGCCGCCGCCGACCCAACGCTTAAACTTGCCGTGACGAAGACGGGCGAGCTTGCGACCGAAGAGAAATTTTTGAAGATCGTCTCCTCTTTCCGGTCGCGCGAGTATCAGGAACTGCTGCGCAAGCGTTCGCCAAACGCTGGTCGCGCCGGACTCGCTGTCAATAGCCCGCACTTTACAGGGCGCGCGCTGGACATTTATGTCGGCGGCGACCCCGTCGATACAAAGGATGCAAACCGTCTCTTGCAAGTCCAAACGCCCGTCTATCAATGGCTCGTTCGCAACGCGCACAAATTCGGCTTCCGGCCTTACTACTATGAGCCCTGGCACTGGGAATACGTTGGAAATTGAATCGGTGCAAATATAAGAAAGCGAGAGGCTCGAATGTTCGAGCCTCTTCTTTTTTGTTCGAACTTTCAATAGACAGCTTTACTACAAGGACGCTCGTAGATGAACAGGTCGCCTCCGCGCTCAAATGCGACTGTTGTTGCGCTCGCCGTAAGTCGCGGAAATGTGATGATAGAATACCCGGTCGTTAATCTCAGTTACTGGAAACCAAATGTTGCCTAAATTTGTACGCCAATATCTTCCATCATGGATGCTCAGGTATGCCATGCAGCAAAGAGCGCGCCTGCGCGCTCGTCGAAACAAGTCGGCACTCGTCGCGCAGCGTGCTGAGATTGAAAGTTGTCCGGTGCACGATGTCACGCATAGTTATCATGGCTTTCCCCTCACAGTAAGGCTTGCCGATCCAGTCGCACAGGAGTGGTACGATCACGACTGGCGCGAAATGCCGGAGATCGCGTTGCTCGCTCAACATAGGCTCCGCTTGGGGGCAACCGTCTTCGATATTGGCGCACATCAGGCTGTAGTTGCGCTTGTGATGTCGAGGATCGTTGGTCATGAGGGGCGCGTCATTGCTGTCGAGGCGCTACCACATAACGTCCGCGTTGCTAATGCGAATAAACAGGCTAATGAAGCAGATAGCCTTCAAATATTACATGCGGCGATTGCCGACAAGCCGGGCACACTCAATTTCAGCGAGCGGATCAATAGCTCGGTGGATGAATTCGGCGTTTTCGGTAACGTTGAGGTGCGCGCGCGCACTATAGACGACTTGTCGAATGAATACGGAATGCCCGATGTGCTGTTTATTGACGTTGAGGGTTTCGAGTGTCACGCGCTCAGGGGCGCAGTCGAAACCTTGAGTTCGTTCCCCGACTGCTTCGTCGAAGTTCACAGGCAAGTTGGTCTTGAGGCTTACGGCGGGACGCTTGAAGAAGTAGTCTCTTATTTCCCGCAAAGTCAGTATGAGCTGTTCATGTCAAGCGATGCCGCGCCGCAATTTGTTCCCTTTGATCCCTCAAGTGAAATTGCACAAACGAGATTTTTCTTGATCGCCATAAAGAGATAGGCACGGCACAGAGCGTCATCGCATCCTAAAACGTCGAGCGCACGCCGCCAAAGACGAGGCTCAGGATGTAGAGGCTGACTGTAATTGCTCCGATCAAAATCAGAAGGAGCACAATCATGATGCCGCCGACAAAGAGCCAATCGCTTAAGCGACCGCGACGCGCCTCTTCCGGCGAAACGGTCGCCCGACGCTTTAACAGCTCGACGTTCTTCTGATTCGACTTCCAATACGCATCGAACAGATCGCCGACGAAGGGAACTGCGCCGGCCAGATAATCCACACCGATATTGACACCCATGCGTAGAAGCGTCGCCTTTGAGACGCGATAACGCACGCCTGCCGCAAGGATATAGAAGGAGACGGCTGTCGTTGCAAAATCACCGATGCCGGGGACGAGTCCGACGAGCGCGTCAAAGCCGAAGCGCCATCCCGTGCCCGGAATGCGAAAGACTCCGTCGAGCCAATGGCTCAACTGTTCGAGGCTTCGTTCGACCTCGGCCTTCGTATGATGATGCGTTTGCTCAAGCCCCGTCCGCCGCGTCGATAGCTCCAACTCTCTCGCCATCCGTTTCCATCCTCCCTTCCGTCTGAAAACTTTTTCCGGCACGCTTCTTTGAAATCACACGGCGTGCGCGCGTAGTTAGATGCGCAGTGTAACTCGACGCGAAAAAAATTTGGCGGGCCGCGTGTGATTTCGCGCCCGCCCGACCAATGACAACGATTCGATGAAAGCTGACGTATAAAGCGTCGTCGCCGGACTAATCCATCCGGTTCTTGCCTTAACTCTTCAACACGCTCGACTCTTCCCACAGACGCAAATCTTCCATGATCTTCTCTGCAAACCAGTCCTGAAACTTGAGGTCAGTTAGAAAAGTTTGTTCAAGAATTTTTGCCGCCGCATCTGCCGGCGTAAACGCAACTTCCCCGTTTGTCTCGCTGAGAAACGACGCATATTGCGAGAGCATCTGCCAAACCCTCGGATGCAAACCGATGTCGATGTCTTCGACTTTTTCAGCGGGCGGCATCGAGAGTCTTTCCGGAGATGTCCACGACGTTGGATCGATCAGACGGATGCTGATGCGATGTCGCCCCGTCGTCTCGTCAACCCACGCGCCGTTGACTTCGGCAAGCAGTGTCCCACCAAACGGCGGCGTTACCTGTAAACCCATTTCGACGGGAACGGCCTCGTCCATGTCGAGAGTCGCACCGGCATGACTGACGATGATTGTGTGCGCCTTGAGGACGCGCGTACGACCGCCTTCAACCGGGACTTCGACCGTCACGGGAAAACAGACCTTGACCCGAATGTTTCGTCGCTGCTTTAGCAGACGTTCAGAATGATGAAAATTTCCAACTTTGACTGTCATAAAGACGCTTTCCCCTTGTCTAATTGAGGGCTTTGGCCTCTCGCATAATCAGCAAGCAATCCGAGTGCCGCCCAACCGATGCGGCGACGATTGTGTGGAATCGCAGGCGACGGCGGCGGCGCTGCCCCTCCGCCGGTTGTGGTTAACGGGGTTTCGGTTCTGTGGCAGCTACCATTACTGCAATCCGTCGCGCGCCGTATCCTCAGCCCGTCAAACAGAAGGCGACTCGCCTTCGCCGGAATTGAGGAGATGGTTTTTTATGACGACGGACACAAACAGATTCAACGCTCGATGCCTCTGGCTGTTGCTCTTTGCAGCAGCCGTCCTTTCAGCTTCCGTCTGCGCGCAGACGCAAGAAGACAAAACTCTTTCGCCGTATTTCGTTGTCAAGGGCGACCCTGAAGTGGATAGGTTGCCCCTCAAGGATACGCGCGTCGAGATTGCCGTCTCGGGCGTCATCGCAGATGTAAAGGTCGTGCAGACCTATCGCAACGAAGGCACGCGCCCAATCAATGCGTCTTACATCTTTCCGGCATCGACGCGCGCCGCGCTCTATTCGATGCGGATGCGAATCGGCGACCAGATCGTCTATGCAAAAATCAAAGAGCGCGAGGTAGCAAAACAGGAATTTGACGAGGCGAAAAAGGAGGGCAAGAGCGCCTCTCTGCTAGAGCAAAACAGACCGAACGTGTTTTCGATGAGCCTGGCTAATGTGATGCCCGGCGACCAGATCGAGATCGAGCTTCGATACACGGAGCTTCTGGTTCCGACCGAAGGCGTTTACGAGGTCGTCTATCCGACCGTAGTCGGGCCTCGCTACTCTTCGCAGACCGAAGCTTCAGCGCCGAAAGAGGATCAATGGGTCAAGAGTCCGTATCTTCATCAGGGCGAAAAACCTGCCAGCACGCTCAACATTTCAGCTCGTCTTTCGACCGGAGTTCCTATTCAGGACTTGAGCTGTGCGTCGCACAAGATCGCGCCGCAGTGGCAGAGTCCATCAATCGCACAGTTGACTCTGAACGAAGCAGACACGTTTCAGGGAAATCGTGACTTTGTTCTGCGCTACCGCCTGGCCGGAGACCAGATCGCTTCGGGCCTCATTCTTTATCAGGGCGAAGAGGAGAACTTTTTTCTCTACATGGCGCAACCGCCGCGCCGTGTGACGAGCGATGAAATACCTGCGCGCGAATATATTTTTGTCGTTGACGTATCAGGCTCGATGGAAGGCTTTCCGCTCGACACATCCAAACAGTTGCTCAGGGATTTAATCGGGCGATTGCGTCCGACCGATTTATTCAACATCGTTCTGTTTGCCGGCGACTCTTCCGTGCTCTCGCCAAAGTCGCTTCAGGCAAACGAGGAAAACATCTCACGCGCCATCAATCTGCTGGAGCAACAGCGCGGAAGCGGCGGGACTGAGCTTCTTCCGGCAGTTCAACAGGCGATGAGTTTGCCGCGCGAGCCAAACTTCTCGCGTAGCGTCGTGCTCGTCACGGACGGTTATATCTCCGGCGAGCAGGGCGTTTTCGATTACATTCGAGAGAATCTGAATCAATGCAACGT
>CBDUCU010000109.1:0-9673 GCA_965365725.1 uncultured bacterium
GTCGAGACGCGAAGCGTATTCGCGCGGAGCGAAAGCCGCAAACGCGTGTTGATTATCGCGCGTGTTGCCTGCGCGACGTGCGTCGTAGATCGTTACGCCTTGGTTGCGGAAGACGACCGGAAAATTTTTCTCAAAGAAGCTCTCATTCGCCTTAAAGAACGATCTTTCACGCGCGCTGAAATAGATGTAATCGATTCGGTAATAGTCGATGAGTTCGAGCGCGTCGCCCGCGCCGCGATAGATTCGGCGCACGTCGGCTTCGCGCTCAGCAAACGGGTAGCCGTGACTCCAAAGCCATGCCGTATCGCCGCGCAGCGTCGCGCGGCCTGCAAGCGCAACAATGGGTTGATGAACGGTCGGAGCAGTCAGAAAGAGTGAGCGCGGCGGTGTCTTCAGTCGCGCGAAATCGGCGGCGGCTGTCTCTTCACGATTAAAAACGGGCTTGCGGCTGAGGCTTTCAAAACGAAGCGCGAGCAGCCCCGAAGCAATCGAGAGAACGACGAGGAGGATGGCAAACGCGCTTCGCATCTTTGTCGCCGCAAAGCTCATTAGCCAAGAGGCGATCATCACGCAGGTTGCCGCGTACCAGTAATAGATGAGCTTGATGTTGTCATAATCGTTTGGCGAAAGAACGACGACGAGACTAAAGGCAAAGAGACCCGTGAAGGCGAGATAGAACTTTTGCCACGCGCGCGGAGCCGAGAGAAACGCAGGCACGACGAGGATCAGAGGCACGCCCAGATTCTTTAACCAAAAGAGCAACCAGCTTGCATCGCGCGGCGCGCGCCAGCCCAATTGAAAACGGATAAAGCTTGACCCGGCGACATGACTCGCGAGACTCGCAAAACGCGGGAACGCTAAAAGAACTGCGGGAAGCCAAAACGCAAGCCATGCGCGGCGCGGTTGTAAGAGAAAGAGCAGGACGCTGACAAGCCCCACGGCGACGTAAGAATGCGTGTGAAAGATGGGAAGCGCGCCCGCAATCGCGCCCGCAAACAACAGTACGCGCCACCCTCTGCGCTGTGTTCTCTGCTCATCTTTGTCGTGCCAACTGCGCCAGCAGACGGCAAAAAGCGTAAAGACGATGAGCGCGAGCGGGATGCCGAAGAGGCTCGCGCGTTGGGGGAGAAAAGTGTCCGTAACGAGGTTCGTCCATTGAATCTGCCTGTCGCCCATGTTGGCGTAGTTGATGTCGAGACGCGACCACGTTTCCGCAAAGCTGCGACCGCTCTGCCGCCAGTCGTAGAAGAAATAGATAAAACCCAGACCGCCGTTGAGCAGAAAAAGTAGTGCGGCAAGAGCCGCCGCGCGCGGTGCAAATTGTTGTTTGACTTCAAACGATGAATCATTCCATGCGCGCAAAAGTCTGAGAGCAAAAGTGTAGACGATGCCTGTCAGCGCGAGCGCCAGAGCAATCGACGTGGAGACAAGCGCCGTGTGCATGTCCATGCCGAGCGACATCAGGACGGCGGTTTGAAAGTCGGGTAGGAACGGATAAAGAAGCGGCGCGGGCGGAAAGATTGTATAGACGGGCGGGAAGTTTTGGCCGTGCAGAAAAGATGTGGTGATTGCTGCGTGAAGCGCCATGTCGTACCAGGCGCTGCCGCCCGAATAGATCGCGCCGTCAGCGCCGGGCTGAAGTAGATGCGTGCGAAACAGATGCGAATATGCGGGCGCAAAGAGCACGAGCAGGAGCGAGAGATATACGTTCTCCGCCCTCAACGCGGCGCGCACGCGCTCACGACCGAGACGCTTGATCTCCGGCCAGAGAAGCAACAGCGCCGCGAGGCAAATCGTGCCGGCGAGCGCAGACATAGAGCCTGCGGTTAGATGGCCAAGAGAGAGAGCGACGGCGTAGGCAAGAGCCGTCGAGAGCGACCAGCCGACGACCAGACCCCACAGCGCGCGCTCTGCACCCGTCAGCACGCGCGGCAGCGCGCGACCGACGAGCGCCACGCCCAAAAGGGCCGCGCCCGCGAGAAAGAGCCAAGCCGTCATTGAGCTTCAAACATCCTCTGGCGCTTCTCTTCTATGAGTTTTCATTTCCGGATACAACGTGAATATGCGTCGGAGCAAAATGGTTTTCAACAGGCGCGCAATTATAACGAACCTTTGCCGGCATAGCAGCCAGTCTGGCTTCGGTGTGCGGCCTGCGATGATGTATGCTGCCACGCGCCCGCCGCAGTATGAATGAATTACAAAAGACGAACTATCTCTTCCGACGTAACGATGCATAAAGATCGCTGCTGCGCCGCGCTTGTCGCACTCCTTATCCTTTCCGCGCTTGCGCTCTATCTGGCGGGCGCGCCCGGAAACCCGCCCGGCTTTTTTGTTGACGAATCGTCAATCGCTTATAACGCGCACCTCATCGCACGCACGGGTGCAGACGAGCATGGTGCTCGCTGGCCTCTTTTCTTTCGTGCTTTCGGCGAATACAAAAGCCCCGTTTATATCTATCTTTTGGCCGCGCTCTATTCTCTGACAGGCCCGAGCATAACGACGGCGCGCGTTCTGAGCGCGGCGCTCGGAGCAGCCGGTGCGCTCATGCTCGGTCTTGTCGCGGCACAGACGGAAAAAGATGAGGAGCAAACGAACACACCGCGCACAGTAGGTCTTGTGGTCGCCGCCTTAGCGCTCGTCACCCCCTGGCTCTACGAGACGAGTCGTCTTGTCTTTGAGGTCGCGTTGATGCCGCTTGCGCTTGCCCTCATGCTTCTCGCTTTGCGCACAGCGCACGCGCGCGGGCTTTGGCTGTGGAGAGACAGTCTTGCGATGGCCTCGACGCTTGCGCTCGTGACATACACGTATTCTGTGGGTCGCCTGCTTGCGCCGCTCTTTGCGCTCGGTCTCCTTTTCTTTGCGCCGCGCGGCGGATGGCTGCGCGTCGTCCTGCGCACGTGGGCCTTGTATGCGGCGACGCTTCTGCCGCTCCTCTTTTTTGTGTGGACAAGTCCCGGCGCGCTCGGCGAGAGATTTGCTCACGTGACGTTTATCCGGCCTGAAATGAGCTGGGGCAAAATCGTGCTCAGGTTTTTTCAGAACTATTTTGCCAACTTCAATTTGTGGAGTTGGCTCATAGCGGGCGACCCCGAGCCGCGTCATCATCTGCCTGTCATGGGAAGCCTGCTTGTAGGGGCGGTTTTATTGTCGGCGCTGGGAATCTTTGTCGTCGTGCGCGAGCGTCGCAATTCGGCTTGGTGGCGTTTCATCCTTTATGGCCTTGCGGTCTCGGCACTGCCTTCGGCTCTGACGCTCGATCATTTCCACACGCTGCGACTCGTTGCGCTTCCGGTCTTTCTTCTCATGCTGGCTGCGCCCGCCGCTGCATGGCTTGTGCGCCGCACAAATGCGCAACAGGCGCGTGCGCGCCGCTTCGCGCTTATTGCGCTGCTGCTTCTGACAATCGCACAGGGCGCAGTCTTTCAGTTCCACTTTCATCGCGCGCGTGCAAGCCGTGCGCACAACTTCGATGCTTTCTACGGGGAAATTTTTGAGGCTGCGCTGTCGAGACCTGAGCGTCCGATCCATATTATCGATGGGCCGGGCGCGCCCGGTTACATGCACGCCTACTGGCAGGCAACGCTGCGCGGGATAGACGCGCAGCAGTTTGTGCGTCTTTCAAAAGAGCAGCGCGCGCCTTCCGGTGCGCTCGTCATCAGCACCGAAGTTGCTTGCGACGATTGCCGAATGATTCTCCAACGCGGCGGGTTTCGACTTTTCATCGCCAACTAGGCGCGCGTCATAAAAACCAGTATCAGATACAGCGATTGATTAGAACAAAGAGCAGTCTTCTGAGGCCGTTGTCTTCAAGGCAATGGGTTGTCGAGTACTTCGCGGACTTTTGTCAGAAACGATTCGACCGAGAAAGGCTTTTGAATAAAATTCATGCCTTCATTCAAGACTCCGTGCTCGCCGATGGCCTCGTCCGTATAGCCCGACATAAAAAGCACGCGCATCTCAGGGTGCTTCTCCAAAAGTATTGCGGCCAGCTCGCTCCCGCTCATACCCGGCATAATCACGTCTGAGACGAGCAGGTGTATGGGCTGACTGTACTGCTCGCAGATATTCATCGCCTCGTGACCGTCAGCCGCCTTTAAGACCGTGTAACCTCCCAGCTCAAGCAGTTCGTGCGCCAGCTCTCTAATCATTTCTTCATCTTCCACGACGAGCGCCGTCTCCGTCCCGCGCGGTAGATCCTCGTCGCCGCCCCTGAGAGCAGGTACAGGTGTCTTAGCTTCCGTTGTATTTGGAAACTGAACTTCAAAACTTGTGCCTCGCCCGACTTCGCTTGTGACAGTGATGTTGCCGCCCGACTGTTTGACGATTCCATAGACGGTCGAGAGCCCCAAACCAGTCCCTTTGCCCGTCTCTTTGGTTGTAAAAAACGGCTCGAAGATGTGCCTTTGCGTCTCCTCGTCTATCCCTTCTCCCGTATCGCTGATGGTGAGGACGGCGTAGCGGCCCGGCTGCATCGACGGATGCTCTTCAGCGTAGCTTTCATCGAGCAAGACGCGGCGCGTCGAGATGCTGATTTGACCGTCGCTTCCGCTGATTGCGTCGCGCGAGTTGACCGCCAGATTCATGATGATCTGTTGCACCTGCGTCGGATCGGCCTTGATCAGACAAGGCTCGTTTGCAAGTTCGATGCGCAGCTTGATGTGCTCGCCGAGCAGGCGACGCAACATGATCTCTGTGTCTCTGATTGCGTCGTTTAAGTCGAAGGTCTTCGGCTGAAGTATCTGTTTGCGGCTGAAGGCGAGCAGCTGTTGCGTGAGCGCGGCGGAACGCTCTGCGGCATGTTGAATATCTTCCAACGGACGACGCAAATCAGCATCGACATCGAGATGATGCAAGAGCATCTCGCATTGCATGATAATGGCGGCCAGCATGTTATTGAAATCATGCGCCACGCCGCCCGCCAAACGTCCGACCGCTTCCATCTTTTGCGCCTGCAAAAGCTGCTGCTCGCGTTCGTGAAGCATTTGAGAAGTGCCAATGCGTTCGAGCGCCAGTTCGAGCGCCAGCGCCGCGCCGCGCAGAAGGTCTATTTCAACCGGCTCCCAGCGTCGTCGCTCCGTGCAATTATCGAATCCGATGAAGCCGTAGAACTTGCCGCCCACACTGAGCGGCAACAGCAGAAACGAAAGGATGCCTTGACGGCTCATCAGCTCGGCGTGCACTTGCTCCGGATAGTTCGGCTCAATGTCGGTAACCACTTCACCCCGCGCCAGCGCCTCGCCCCAGGGAGCATAGAACTCGTCCCACACGAGATTGAGCATCACGGGATTATTCATCTCTGAAGTCACGCCCGCCTCGCACCACTCGGCGCGTTGAGTTGAGACGATGCGATGCTGCGCATCCGTGTGGTTCTCAAAGACGTAGGTGCGGCTTGCGGCAGTCGCGCGTCCGAGCGGCCCGAGAATTTGCTCGTAACACTCGAGCGGCTCTTTGCAGACGAGAAGCTTTTGCTGTGCTTCGACCAGTGCGGCCAGATAATGCTCGCGCCTCTTTAATGCGGCCTCGGTGCGACGGCGCAGAATGGCGCTGCCAAAAATACCCGCCGCAATCTTTAAGACGCGCGCGTTCTTTTCATCCCAGGCGCCGGTCATTTCGATGTTCTCGAAAGCGATAAAACCGGCCAGCTCGGCTCCGGCATAAACCGGCAGGGCAATCAACGATTTGATGCCCTGCATCTCCAACAGCTTTCGCTCGGCACTCGCTTCGGGCGGAAGCTGCGACACGTCGTTAATATAGATTGTCTGCCCCTTACGCATCTGCGCCATCCACCACGGATGAATCTCAACAGACGCGCCCTGCAAATTATCCATCGCGGATGAAGTCCCGTACGCGCGCCGCTTTCCCGTCTTGTCAGGAAGATTGCCGCCCTCCTTAAACTGGTGCAGATAGGCACGCCCCGCGCCGCTCAACGCTCCAATATCGGCCAACGATTCAGAGACGGCCTCGTCGAAATCAACAGGATTGATAAATCTTGCGGAGATGCGCGCGATGGTCTTTTCAAACTCGGCCTTTTGTTCGAGCTCGCGTTGTGCGCGCCTGTGTTCGGTGATGTCGGTCGCCATGCCGAGCAGTTGGCGTTGGCCTTCCGAAGTGATTAGAGGCACTTTGATGGTTTGAAACCAGCGCGTCTCGCCTGTGCTGGCAAAGGTGATCGGCTCTTCCAAAATGAGCTTGGGCTGCCCGCTCTGCATCACCTCTCGGTCGTCGGCGAGAAACTTTTCAACCTCAGCAGGTCGCGGGCTGAAATCAATATCGGTTCTTCCGACTACTTCCTCAACCGTCGCGCTGTATTTCTCCGCCAGAGACTTGTTGGCCAGCACGAACCGGCCCTGCCAATCTTTGACGAAGATCAAATTCGGACTGGTATCGATGACGGTTCGGAGAAACGCTCGCTGGGCGCGCACCGCGTCTTCGGCCTGACGGCGCGCGGTCACGTCCATCGTCACGCCGACCAGACGCTCCGGCTCACCCGCTTCGTCACGATAAAGTCGCCCTTTGCTCGTTGCCCAGCGCGTAGTCCCGTCCGGCAAAACGAAGCCAAACTCAACATCGTAATCAGCGTTCTCATTCAAACATCGTTCGATGGCGGCGTTGACGGCTTCTCGATCCTGCTCATCGACGATGTCAAGGAAGGCTTGACGCGTCTGCGGCTCGCCCGTACCCGTGATGCTAAAGTCGTCGCCCGAGAGATAGGAATCTTCCGTAGTATCAGAGCGCACGTCCCACTCCCACGTAAATATCTTCGCTGCTGAGAATGCCAGCTTCAGACGTTGCTCTTTTTCTTTTAACAAACGCACTGTCTGCCGTTGCTGCTCGATCTCTCGCTTTAATGTTTGATTGGCGCGGCTGAGAACGAGCGTGCGCTCCTTTACCTGACGCTCTAAATCATCGTGAGCCGTGCAAATTTTCCGCAACGCACTTTCAAGAGCAGCGTCGATTGGATGAGCCGAGCTGACGGCATGCATGATCTCTTGCAACAGAGCGACATCTTCGCCCGGACGCGAATCTTTGTCCCGCGCTCGCTTGTCCACAACAGAATCTGAGACGGAATCGCTTTTGACGGCGCGGCAATGGTCTTCGTTAGCGTCGTCTGAGACGGCCGTTTTGCTCTCGGCCGTTTGCGCGCGAAACTCTGTGGGCGACAGTCCATACTGCTTCTTAAAGTCGCGCACAAACTGGCTCTGACTCTTCACGCCGACGCGTTTCATCACTTCCTTGACGCTAATAAAAGTTGACTCAAGCAACTCGCTGGCTTTTTGCAGACGAAGCGCGCGGAGGTAACGCGAAGGCGGCTGCCCGGTCTCTTCCTCAAAGAGATGTCGAAGACGGGACGGGGATAAATTGACGAAGTCGGCCACGTCCTTTAGAGAAAACTCATCCTGCAAGTGTTCATTCAGGAAGGCGATGACTTTTTGAATCCGTCTATCCATGCGTGCGCTCATAAAAGGTTTTGCGGAAAACCTATATTGGGAATCTCGCAGTATTTTTTGGGAAGTTGGACTTGAATCTATCGGGGCTTCCCTTGGTTTGGACAGGCCGCTGGCAGAGGCGACAGACAAAGGTTCAGTATATTATTTTGCCTTTGTCAGACTGATTAAGGGAGAGAGTCTGATTACTAAGCAAAATAGCGCGCAGCCTCTTAAAAGTCTAGACCCCTAATCTCCTTTTTTGTTTAGACCTGATTCAGTTTTATTTCGAGCGGGGCTGCATTTTGGAGCTTGTAGCAAAAAAGGCTAAGACTTTTTCTCTTCGACTACTTCTTCGCCAATTTGTCTGAAGCAGAGAGTCTTGGGTGCTTCGAGTCATAAACTTTTTTAGCGGGAGCTCAAACTAAGGTCGAACTTTAGCCGCTTTTGACTAAAATTAGCCGTTTTATTCTATCCTTTGTCTGCGATTTATTACCGATAAGAGATTGTAGGCCGCAACGCCTGACGAATTTTGTCGAATGGGTCTCCGGCCTCAACAATCAACACATCGCAGGTTTCGGCAAGCTCGACGGCCGTCTGTTTAGATTGCTCGACAAACACCGCAACCTCTTCGCCGATGAGGTGGTAGCCCTCGACCAAGCAACAGAGGCGGCCTGACAATGGAGTAATTTCTATGAGATGTAAGGCGCTTGTCACATCCCAATTCTTTCTCGGTGCGCTGCTCATGTTTGCACCGCACACATTCGCGCAGTCTGCTTCAACCGACGTGATGAGCGAGGGGCAATCCTATCTGGAGTTTGGCCTCAACACGCATATCGAGCCGCACCGCGACGGCGGATATCAGACCTACACTTCCCGCTTCGTTCGAGGATTGCGCAGGGGTCTGGAAGCGGGAGTCAATGTCGAGGTGTCGCAGCCGCTTGTAGCAGATCAGGGCGTTGAGTTACAGCCGAATCTCAAGTGGCAGTTTCATAACAGCGAAACGCGCGGAACAGCCGCCAGCTTCGGAATCATGCTTTTCGTCCCGACCTTGCGCCGAAAAGGTACAGACACTTTTGGCATGATCTACGGCAACTTTAGCAAACAGATAAAAGGCCGCTTTGGGCCGCGCCTCAGCGCCGGAGCATATAGCCTTTGGGGACGCGCACGCGGCTACGGCGCGAGGCTCGGGCCAACCCTCAGTTACGAGCAACCGCTTCACCGAAAAGTTTCCTTCGCAACTGGCTGGACAGGAGGCAACAACCGTTTTGGTTTCGTCACCCCGAGCTTCACCTTGACGCTCTCGCCCAAGAGTCAACTAAGCATCGGTTACGGCATCGGTAATGAGGGGCGTAAGAACAACGAACTGGCCGTCTCCTACGGCCTGCAGTTCTAGCATGTCTCGGCTCAGGCGACATTACTTATCAAGACAGTTGAGGAAAAATGAGACATGAAACTGACTATCAAAAATAAATTGATCGTGCTGGCAGCACTAGCACTCGCAGCGCTCTGCGCCGTAAGTTACGTCGGCAGGAGTTCAGTCATTGATCTCGGCGAGCAAGTTGACGAGATTCACGGCCAAGCGCACGCCTCTGTCCGTGCGGCACTCGAAATGAAGCTCGCGCTGACAGAACAGGCCGACGATCTCGGTTCTTATCTGTCTAGCCATGACGAGGAGAAGCTCAAGGAGTGGCGCAACAACAAAGAGAAGTTTGACCGTTGGGAGGGCGAGTATGACAAGCTCAACATGGAGGATGCCGAGCGCGTCCTGCTGAAAGAGATCATTAGCCTGCACGACGAATATCTGGGTGAGGGCGAGAAGGTGATAGCGCTGGTCAGTGCGGGCAAGATCGACGAAGCAAACAAAAAATCCGACGAGGTTCTCGGCAAGCTCGAAGACCAGATTTTCGAGCGGCTGACAAAGCTTGACGAGGTCAACACTACGAGCATGGGTGCAGCAGGCAAGCTGGCCGATGAAACTGCCGAGCAAGCCAAGCTAATGACGATAGCCATCCCTTTAATTGCCGGACTATTAATTGTCGCCATCTCTTTCTTCATCATTCGCAGTATCACTCGTTCCCTCGCTCAGGCCGTCGCCGTCGCCGAACGTATTGCGGTCGGAGACTTGAGCACACAGATCGAGACGACCTCGAAAGACGAAGTGGGTCAGCTTATGGGGGCGATGGACAACTCAATCGGCTACCTCAAGGAGATGGCCTTAATCTCTGGCCGTATCGCGGACGGCGACC
>CBDUCU010000110.1:0-9588 GCA_965365725.1 uncultured bacterium
CATTCTGTGCGCGGCAAAAAGTCTTCCATGCAAAGATTGTGGTGGAGTGTTCCACTTGTCATCGTATGAGGACATATCAAAGATTACATAAGTGAATAGGTTCGGTTCGTTGGTTGGGGCCACAACACAGTTGTTGGTTTCAATCAGTCATCCCGATACAAAAAGGGGACAACTGATCATCAGTTGTCCCCTTTTTCATTTTATCAAAGCTCAGAAGCGTGAGTCGGAAATCAGAATTTCATCGCTCCTTTCAAGGCGGCGGGTTTGGGTGCGGTTGTTGTCGTTGGGCGGTTCGACTGTTCCTTAAAACCACCGGCAAGCGTGATGACGCAAACTCCGCCCCATGAGTTGTGTTCGCCGCAGGCAATGCCCGCCACTTTGAACGCGGGGTCAAGCAGGCGATTTCGATGGTTGCGGCTGCTTACGCCGTCGTCGATGATGAGGTTGAAAATGCGTTCGCGTGCGCTGTGATTGCCGTAAGAAAGATTTTCACCGATTGGCGAAGTCCATGTCCCGAAGCGCATCACGCGGTCTTCGCAAAAGCTGCCGTCAGAACCTTTGTGGCCCGTCTGTCCGCTCTGTTTTTGATCTCTGGCAAGCTCGCCCGCACCAAAACACAATCCGCCCGAAACATCGAGCGCGGCAACAGGCTTCATCGAGCGCAGCACCTTGATGGCTTCGTCGACGGCCTTCCAGCCCTCTTGCGTAATAATGGTTTTGCCGCTCGGATTCTTAAAGAGATTGCCGTCGTAGGACGACTTCAACTGTTCAAGCAGCGCCGCAAACTCGACGGGGCGCGTCCGCACAAAATTGATTTCGGTAAGCAGATCGCTTTCATCAGGTGAAAGCGTTGCGCCGGGTGCAGGTCTAATCAGAGCCGTCTGTTGATCCTTTGCTTGCGTCTGGGTCTTGGCCTGTTGAATCTTAGACTGAGTTTGTTTACCAACCTGCGCGTGCATGACGTTTGAATCGTCTAACCAAAAACAGAGAGACGCGAGAGCTACGATGGAGGCAATACGAAGGGGAAATCTTTTCACCGGGGGGTTCATCCTTTCAACAGCCAGAAATATTTGTCGCTATATCGGGTAAGCGCGTCGAGGGCAGATCTTATAATACAAGGCTGAAGCGCATTACAAGCGAAATAAACGGCTCGGTTCAGTTATCGAATCTCTTCGATAAGAGACGAGTTTCACCGCAGAGAAGATTTATTCATCGAAGCCGGCGACGATGATCTTTGAGGTCAACGTTTTGTGGACCGGGCACTTGTGCGCGATCTCCAAAAGCCGCGCGCGTTGTTCTTCGTTCAAATCGCCTGCGATATTGACTTGGCGCTCAATGCGGTGAACAAATCCCTCGGCAGAATCGTCGCACTCGGCGCAATCTATTGCATGGACTCTTTTCTGGCGGAGACGAACGCTGACGCTTTCAAGTGGCCAGTTTTTGCGTCTCGCATAAAGCGTCAAGGTCATCGAGATACAACTGCCGAGCGCGGCCAGCAAAAGCGTATAAGGGTCGGGGCCTGCGCCGTCGCCGCCAAGCGATGCAGGCTCGTCTGTCGTAAACGTCTGATCTTTGGCGTAGCGGACTTCGTTTCGCAGATTGAAAAGAGAGGTGACCTTGACTTCGCTCATCGCTCGCCTCCTGTTCGACGTGGTTGAAAGATTTATGCTCTACGTGGGCAGCACCAGAGTCCTAGACAAGCTAACGCGTTTGGCAAACGGCGGCAAGAGAGAACGCAAGGGCCGACTGTAAAAGAACTCTCAGGCAAAAAGATTATGTCGGCAAAAGAAGAGGCGATGAGCCGTATTCGCCGCACTCAAGAACGCGGCCAAGCTGATGATGCCTGAGCGCAAGGCCTCTTCAATCTCTTTGGGGTTCTGTGCGTGAAACACGTGCATATAGGTTGAGGGCGAAAAGCAACGTTAAAGCCAGAGTCATTATTTGCCACACCTCGCGTTATCTGTTTCAGAACTACAGAACAGCAATCGGTGCGGGTTTCCAGAAACAGCTTGCCCGCCTCCTGTATGGCAGCAATAAAGATTGTGAGCAAACTGAAAACGGGCTTCGGGCTTGAGCATTGTTTGACACGTCTTTATTGTCCCGGTTGAGGCACGGCGACGACAAAAGGGCTGACCTCCAACTCTCGACGGTAGAAGACGCGCGGGCGCTGCAAGGTGCGTTTTGATGGGTCGGCGATTGTCTGCTCGCCGTGCGTGAAAGTGATGGTCAGACCGCGTGCGCCCTCCTGTTTCATCTTTTCTTCCTGCAACTGCGGAACGCGTTCAGTTGCGAAATCGAGCCATTCTCGCGCATTGAGCAAACCGTCCTTCGGCTTGCCATCAGCATTTCCTGTTTTCAATCCCTCTTCAACCAGCGCGTAGGTCAAAAGTCCGTGCCCTAGTTGTGCTGCTTCGAGTGCAGCCTGATAGCTCTGCGCGGCTGTGAGGACGTACATGCCTTTTTCGTAAGCAAGCTGTGCAAGACCTTTTGAATTCATCGGCCCGCGACGCTTCTCCTCAGCCTCCAAAGCCTGCCCGGAGTTGCAGGCATCAATTACGAGCAGCAAATGCCCGGCATCGATGCGCTCGACTGCCTGTTCCAACTCTTCGTCTGAAATGCTGTGCGAGAGCATCGTTCGCAGGCCGCGCTCATCGATGCTCTCGCGGTTGTCTGCGTAGCCGAGATCATGCGGAATGAGATAAAAACGTTGTCCGCTCGCCGTGCCATGACCCGCAAAATAGATGATGACGGCATCCTCTGGCTGTGCCGCCTCAAGTCTTTGGATCGTCTGATTTACTCCGGCCTTGAGTGAAGGCGCGCCCACTTCTCCCGAGAGGCGTTTGAGAACCGCGAGGATGTTCGACTTGGTCGCATCGCTGTCGAGAAGCGGGATGATTTCGACGCGTTCAAATTGTGATAGATGCGATTGCTGGCGGCGCACCTCTGCGGCAAACTCGCGCGCGTCGGCGACGGCATAGCGAAGGTTGTACTGCGAGTTGGCATACTCGTTGATGCCGACGGCGAGAATATAGGCTGTGCCCGCGCGTTTGAGCGTGTTGGCTCCGCTAATCGTGAGGGGCGCGTCCTTGCTTTTGCCGTTGTCCTGGTTGAAGGCGTAAGCCACCAGTCGATTTTGTCCCGCCACGACAGGAATCGACGTTTCGAGCGTCACGGCGCGTTGACCTTTGAGGACGTCGCCGCGCCAGACGCGAACCAAAGAGCCATTGCGAAACAGACGTACGTCACGCGCGCCGCTCCCTTGACGGTTTTCCGCATCAGCACTCGCTTCGGAAACTTCGATCTTCAATTTAACCGCGCGCGTCGAGATGGCAGCATCGGCCTGACCTTCGGCGAGAGACAGTTTCAACTGCGGTTGCCGGCGATCCTTCTGCGAAACGTCTTGCGCGGCGCGCGGGCGTTTGCCCATAAAAATTTCTGAGAGAAGTCCCGGATGATAGAACTCGTTGAAAAACCATTCGATAGGAGCGACGTTAAAAGTGTCGCTGTTATAACGCCATAAAATCTGATTCCACGAAGCCGGTGAACCGTCGAAAAGACCATCCGGCGTGACGACGATCCACTCGGAGCCGTCGCCGAGCGAAGCCAGCGTTGCGAGACGCTCACCCGTCGAGACATCCCAAAGCAATGTGCTGCCGTCGTCGGCGGCAGACGCAAGAAGATTTGCGTTCGGGCTGAAGTCAATCGAATTAACATTAGCCGTGTGACCGACGAGGTTTTTTAACTCTCGCCCAGTCGACACGTCCCAGATTTTGATTGTGTTGTCTGAGCCGCTTGAAGCAAGCAGCCGACCGTCGCGGCTAAAAGCGACTTGTGTTACGCCCTTGCTGTGACCGCGCAGCGTCGCCACCTCACGACCGCTCGCCGCATCCCAGAGCGTGACCCGACCTGCCGTTTCAATCCTGATGTCCTTCATCATGTCTTGCGGGTCAATCGGCTTTTTTGATTTCGAGGTGGCTGCGGCCATGATCGCCGCCGGGTCAAAGTTCGACTTGGAATCAAAGCCGCCCGCCGCGATAAATCGCCCGTCCGGACTAAAAGCGACCGAAGATATTTTGCGGCCCATCGTCCCGGCGGAGAGCGATGCAAGGCTATCATTCATCATCGAGAGCATAGCCGACATATCCATACCCGGCACGCTGCCCTTCATCTGCAAAGTTTGAGTTTGAGATGGGGAAAGCGAAAGCGAGTGAAGCCGCGCGCCCGAGGCTACGTCCCACAACGTCGGTTGGTTGTTCATGCCGGTGGTGACAAGCACGCGTCCATCGCTGCTAAAAGCCACCTGCATCGGCAGCTCGTCCGCCGTGATGGTACGCAACACGCGCCCGCTGCTCGCATCCCAGATCGTCACCTGATTTTCTATCTGATCGCTCATTTGCGACTTCATCGACTGATTCATCATCTGTGCAATGGCGGCAGGATTTATCTGCCCGCCTTTCATCGCATCTTTGGCAGCTTTCATGAGAGCGTCTTTGTCTATTTGCGGCTGACTTTGCTGCTTCGAATCTTGCGCGGATTGCTGCGTGTAGCTCTTGACGTAAGTCGTGGCAAGGAGGCGCGCGTCGGGACTGAAGAGTGCGTTCTGGATGGTGACGGCGGAAGATTGTGCGGCGAGCGTATGCAGTTCTCGCCCGGTCGTCAGATCGAAGATTTTGACGGCGTTTGTATTTGCGGCGTAGGCGGCGAGCAATCGCCCGTCCTGACTCGGAAAGCCGATCAGCTTTTCGTCACGCGAGGACGGCCCCACGCGCAAACCCCGCCCCGTCCGCAAATCCCAACGTGTGTCTCCGCCGGAATAGAGAAAGTTCCCATCGGGGCTGAAGGCCGCTTTATATGCCATGTTGCTGTTACCGCTCATGGCGCGCACCTGCTTGCCTGTTTCAACATCCCAGAGAAGCGTCTGCGTATCGAAGCCGCCTGTGGCGAGCGTCCGACCGTCCTCGCTAAAACTGACGAAGACTGCGCCTTGCTCCGGAAAGCGTCCGCCGTTGGGAACTTTCAAAGACGGCAACTCGCGCCCCGTCGCTGGCTCCCAAAGTCTAACTACATATCCTTCGCAGAGTGCGAGCAGCCGACCGTCGCGGCTAAATTTAACGTTGGGAAAATCCCTGCTTGTCTGTCCAAGCACGCGCCCCTTGCCCTTCGCATTTACATCCCAGACCAAAAGACGCTGTTCTACAATTCCAGCGACGAAGAGTTTTCCTCCGGCGGTGAAAGTCAATTCTGCGCCCTCAATCATGTCGTCCGAAAATTTGATAGATCGCAAGGTGCGCCCCGTCGAGAGTTCAGAAAACCTGACCTCTGTGTGAGAGCCGTCGGAAACGACGGCGGCAAGTTGTGCTCCATCCGGCGATAAAGCAAACCCTCCATCGCCGCCGTATAAACCTGACGTGTTCGGAGCGTCCATGCTCAGAGCGCGCAACTCACGCCCGCCGTTTACGTCCCAGATTCTGATCGCGTCGCTCACTGTAACGAGCGTCCGTGCGTCGGCGCTGAAGGCGATAAAGCTGACCCCGACCGAGGCCATGATCGCGCCTTGCTGTCCGACAAGCGATTGAATCTCGCGGCCCGTTCCGACTTCCCAAATCTTGACAGTGTTGTCGCCGCCAGCAGCAGCAATAAGACGACCGTCGCGGCTAAATGCGACCGCCGAAGCGATGTTGAGCGTGTTTGTGCCGCCGCCAGAAAAATTTCTTAACTCGCGGCCCGTCGCAGTCTCCCAGAGCTTGGTCGTGCTACTGCCAAACGTCCTCGTCGCAAGGAGGCGACCATCAGGGCTGAAGACCGAACGCGTCGCACCAAAGAAGTTGTTGTAACCCGTCTGAAGGATCAGCTCGGGCTTGGCCTCAAGCTGCTTTGTCTGAGCCGATTGAGCGGGTCGCGCTGCATCGCCGGTTTTGAGGCCGATTCCGCGTTCATCCTTCGGGCCGGGCGTTGGAGACGGAGTTTGCGCGTGCGCAAAGTCGAAGCTGTAAAGGGCCAATAGTAGCGAGATAACGCAGAGGCTTCGCAGGAGGACAGGACGGCGCGGCAGAAACGCCTGTCGTTGAGCAAAGATTTTCTTCATTTGAAATATTCTCCTGTGAGCGTTTGCAGGCTTTGACCGTTCGGACGGCTTCGACGAGGTTTAGATGGGCGCAATCTTGTGCCTGCGCTTTGGCAAGTGTCAACCCTTTTCCGAAGGCTCTCTCTTTATCGCTTGCGGTTGCGCTGTGCGTGCCGCTACACTCTCGTTCGCTCCAATATCACATCCAAGTTTCAATCGCGCTGCTGTCCGCAAAGGGCAGCCGGCAAGAGGGTCGAAGCATGAAGATACATGAGTACCAAGGCAAAGAGCTTTTGAAAAAGTACGGCGTGCCCGTGCCGCGCGGCATCGTCGCGCGCTCGCCCGAAGAGGCTTATCAGGCGGCTAAGGAGTTAGGTACGGAGGTCGTCGTCGTCAAGGCGCAGATTCACGCGGGCGGACGCGGCAAAGGCGGCGGGGTAAAACTCGCCAAATCACCCGAAGAAGCGCGTGAGCTGGCAAGCAAGATTCTCGGCATGAACCTTGTCACGCATCAGACCGGGCCTGAAGGACGCGAAGTGCGCGTGCTTCTCATCGAAGAGGGTTTGCCCATCGACAAAGAGTTCTACCTCGGCATCGTGCTTGACCGCGTCACGGGTCGTCCCGTCTTTATGGCTTCAGCCGCAGGCGGGATGGACATCGAAGAGGTCGCAGCCAAGACTCCAGAGTTAATTTTGAAAGAGGCAATCGACCCGGCTGTCGGCTTCCGCAGCTATCAGGCGCACAACCTTACCTTTGGTCTCGGACTTCCCGCCGCACTTGTCAATCAGGCCGTCAAGTTTATGCAGTCGCTCTATAACGCCTACGAGCAGATGGACGCATCGCTCATGGAGATCAACCCGTTTCTTCTAACAAAAGACGGGCGGCTGATGGCGCTTGACGCAAAAGTTAATTTCGACGACAACGCGCTTTATCGTCATGCGGATTTCCGCGACCTGCGCGACCTTCACGAAGAAGAGCCGCTTGAGATCGAAGCCTCGAATTTCGATCTCAACTATATCAAGCTCGACGGCAACATCGCCTGCATGGTCAATGGCGCAGGGCTGGCGATGGCGACGATGGACATCATCAAACTCGCGGGCGGCGAGCCGGCCAACTTTCTTGATGTCGGCGGCGGAGCTTCGCAGGAGAGGGTCGAAGCCGCCTTCCGCATCCTGCTCGCCGATGAGCACGTCAAAGCAGTCCTTATTAACATTTTCGGCGGCATCGTTCGTTGCGATATGGTGGCGCGCGGCGTTGTCGAAGCGGCGAAAAATATCGGCGTTCAAGTCCCGATCGTTGTCCGACTCGAAGGCACAAACGTCGAAGAAGGCCAGCGCGTCATCTCTGAATCGGGCATGAATTTTACCGTCGCGCAAGGGATGAAGGACGCAGCCGAAAAGGTCGTCGCATTGGCAGGGTAGTTGATTAAACGATGAACGCGGCAGCGTAGAACGATGAATAAAAGGCAAGTTGTCCTTCATTTATCGTTCAACATTGCCGCGATTATCGTTTGAGTTAAAAATATGGCATCTCTCTCATTTTGGGGCGGCACGGGGACGGTGACGGGGTCGAAGTATCTCGTCGAGAGCGAGAAGACAAGCGTGCTTGTCGATTGCGGGCTATTTCAGGGTTTGAAAGAGCTGCGCGAGAAGAATTGGGAGCAGCCGCCTTTTGACGTTCGCGCGCTCGACGCGGTCGTCATCACGCACGCGCACATCGACCATACAGGATATCTCCCGCGTCTCGTCGCGCTCGGCTACGACAATCCGGTCTATTGCTCGCGCGGCACGGCTGACCTGCTCAAAATTCTTCTGCCCGATTCCGCACGACTTCAGGAAGAAGAGGCCGACTATCGCAACCGTCATCAATTGACACGCCATCATCCCGCGCTCCCTCTCTACACGGAAGAGAATGCGCGCGCCGCGCTCAAGCTTCTACAACCGCTTGCCAACATTGCCGAAGCAGTCGAAATCGCACGGAATGTGAATTTAACCTTGAAGGTCGCCGGACACATTCTCGGCTCAAGCCTTGTGCTGCTGGATGTAGAAAATGCAGGCGACGACAAGAAGGGAAGGCGCGTGCTTTTTTCGGGCGACCTCGGCCATTACGATCAGCCAATCATACGCGACCCGGATGCGCCGCCCGCGTGCGACTACATGCTCGTTGAATCGACTTACGGCGACCGTCTGCACAACGATTCCGATCCGAAAGGCAGGCTCGCAGAAATTATCAACGAATCGGTTGCGCGCGGCGGCCCGCTCCTGATTCCTGCGTTTGCCGTCGGGCGTACGCAGGAGCTTATCTATTACATCCGCGAACTGGAAGACGAGGAGCGAATCCCCGTCATTCCCGTCCGCGTCGATTCGCCGATGGCCGCAGCCGCCACACAAGCCTATAGCCAACGCAAAGAAGAGCACGACGCGGATTACGCGAGCGTGCTCGCCGAGCGTCGTCATCCGCTTCGCACGCGGTCGATGCTTCATGCCTCGACGCGTGAAGAATCGAAGCGTCTCAATGAGGAGCGCGGCCCGCGAATCCTTATTAGCTCGTCGGGAATGATGACGGGCGGGCGCGTCATGCATCATGCACGACGCATCCTGCCGGATTCTTCAGCCACGATTCTTTTTGTCGGTTATCAGGCTGCCGGTACGACGGGCCGACGCATCCTCGACGGTGAGCGCGAAGTGAGAATTATGAAGGATCAAGTGCCGGTCAGATGCCGCGTCGAGCGCATTCAGGGGCTTTCGGCACATGCCGACTGGCAGGAAGTTTTGCGCTGGCTCAAACCGATGGAAAAACCGCCGCGTCGTTCCTTTACCACGCACGGCGAGCCTGATGCCGCCCGCGCGATGGCACAGCACATCAATGAAAGATACGGCTGGCGCGTCGAAGCTCCGGATTACGGGATGCGCGTTGAGCTTGAATAGCCGGAAGCAATTCCAATAAGTTGCGGAAAAAATTGCGTGACGGATTAGCCAGTACCTCGCCCGCAATCAGCGAGACAGAATTTTCAAGGTTGGCGGCGTGTAAAATGGATGCTGGTTTCCGGCAACTGCGTCGCTTGCTTTAATGCCTCATCAAACTGCCTAAAACAAGATTATGCGCTGGCTTTCATCTCATAGCGTTCGAGCTTGAGGTAGAGGCCGCGACGTGTGAGGCCGAGTTCGCGTGCGGCGCGCGAGATGTTTCCGTTGTGTTTGCGCAACGCTTCAGCGATCATGCGGCGTTCGAGCTCAGCCATTGCATCGGCAAGCGTGAGACCCTGCGCAGATGCTTCATCGGCGGCGAGGGACGCGTTGATTTTTGTGACGGCGGCGCCGCGCTGAGGCATGAGCGGCGCCGTTGTGCGCATCAGCTCGGGTGAGAGGTTATCGGGTGTGATGGTCGCTCCGTCTTCGGCACGTGCGACGACGCGTTGAATTTCATTGCAAAGTTGGCGGACGTTGCCGGGCCAATCAGAGACCATCAGAAGATCGACTGTTTGCGGGGTGATCTGCACGTCGCGACGGCCAAATTTGGCAGAG
>CBDUCU010000111.1:0-9565 GCA_965365725.1 uncultured bacterium
GCTTCTATCGCGTGCAGGGCGATTTTATGTCGCGCGTTAAGGGAACCGGACTCGGGCTTTTCATTGTGCGCTCGATTGTCGAAAAACACGGCGGTCGCGTCTTCGCCGAAAGTGCGGGCGTTGGACACGGGAGCACCTTTACGATTCATCTTCCGAGGGCATAGACGAAAATGAGCGCGGTGCTTGTCGTCGAAGACGAAAAACATCTGGCCGATGGTCTGCGCTTCAATCTTGAAGCCGAAGGCTACATTGTCGAAACAGTCGGCGACGGCGAATCCGCACTCTCGTTTCTGATCGAAGCGCGTAAGCGTTTCGACGCGATTGTGCTCGATGTAATGCTTCCCGGAAAAAACGGTTTTACGGTGGCCGCCGAGCTTCGACGCGCGGGACATTTTGTACCCATCCTGATGTTAACGGCGCGCGCACGTCCCGAAGACGTTTTGCGCGGCTTCGAGTCAGGCGCAGACGATTATCTCGCCAAGCCCTTTGAGCTGGCCGTATTGATTGCGCGCATCAACGGTTTGATTCGACGGCGCGAATGGTTTCATCTCGACCGTTATGTCGAAGATGTTGCGCAACCAAACGACCCCTCGTCGCAAACACCTCATAGCGTAACCGGCAGCACTTCAAAGGCAGAGACAATAAATGATCTGTTTGTCTTTGACGGCAAGACCATTGATTTTGAGATGCTTGAATTGCGCAGCCGTGATCAGACCGTGCGTCTGACTTTGATGGAAGCGGAAGTCTTACGCTATTTGATTAAATATGAAGGGCGCGTCGTCTCGCGCAAGTCGTTGCTTGAAGACGTGTGGGGATTGCATGAAGATACGGACACGCGCGCCATCGACAATTTCGTCGCCCGTTTAAGAAAATATATCGAGGACGAGCCTTCCAACCCGAAGCATCTTCTCACCGTGAGAGGCGTGGGCTACCGCTTTATCGCCGATTCATCCGTTTCGGCGAACTGATTAAAGAGTTCAGGAGAAATTCTTCTTAAGTCCAGAGCCAGCGAATGAAATAGATGATTCCGGCAACGCACGCGGCGATCGCGATGACGGCCAAAGCGACGCAGCCGTAGAAGGTGAGACGCATCCGTCGCGCGGTCTTTTGATCGCCGGGCGAGAGCATGTTTTGCGGAAAGTAGGGTGGGGGAGTCGAAGTCGGCAAGCGTTCTACACCTCGTCTGTTTTAGCAAAAAAATTGACCGCATTAAAGATTAACATCTGAAGCACGATGCGTACATTGAGAAACAAAGGGGGCGGCATTCTTCTTGACGGTAGAAAAAAACTGTCCGCGTCGGCGCAAATATTCTATCGAGCTTGCCGTTGCGCATTCGTAATGATAAGTTTTGCGCCACCCCGCCCGCCGAGACAATTCCGTTTCGCCGATGTGGTGGATGGGCGCACGCTGTTTGAGTAAAAACTGTGCAGTGCGCCACGCCAAGCTTCAAACAATCCGAATCCCCAAGGAGTCAACAATGAAAAATTCGCTTCTAGCCCTCGCTCTGATGACCTTCTTCGTCTTGGGCTGCGGGCTGGACAAATTATCATCGCGCTCGACGAACAGCAGTACGACGACGAACACTTCAACGGCTAATACCTCGACCGCAGCGACGGGCGTGCGTCCCGCGATGAACGATGTTGATTTTGCGCGCGATGCTTTGACGCGTCTGACAAACGGCGATACGGCCGTCGCCGATATGATCGACTGGGACAACTTTAAGGTGATGACGGTCGATGTCGGCTCGCAGTATCGAACCATGCCCGACGACACGAACCGCAAAGCCTTCCGCGACGTTTTTATCCCGCAATTCTCATCCTCGTTTAAGGGTAAGGGCGCGGATCTAAGCAAGTTCTCACAGTGGAAAGAGCAATCGAAAAGCGGTGACAGCACAATAGTTGCGGCCTCAGCTCCGGGCGGCACGGGCGCGCTCCTGATCACGGTTTCGCATCCGGGCGGTGTGCAGAAGATTTCCGCCATCACCACAAAGTAGTAAAAACGTTTACTCAAAGCATCGAGGCAAAGGCGCGGGAGGCCGAAAATCTCACGCTTTTGCCTTTGCTTTTTTCGTGTGCTACCGTCCTAGCTTTCCGTTGCACGACAAATTTTTACCACCTCGCGGCAGCGATTTCATGAGGCGAAAATGATTAGACCCTTTCGCGGCACGCACCCGCAAATTCATCCGACAGCCTTTATCGAAGAGAGCGCGCAGATTATCGGCGATGTTCATATCGGCGAAGAATCCTCCGTCTGGTTTAACGCCGTCGTCCGAGGCGATGTGTATTACATCAGAATCGGCGACCGCACAAACATTCAAGACGGGACGGTCATTCACGTTGCTAACGGTACGCACGCAACAATCCTCGAAGATGAAGTGACGGTCGGCCACAACGTCACGCTGCATGGCTGCTATATCGAGCGCGGCTGTTTGATCGGCATGGCCTCGTGTGTGATGGACGGCGTGCGGGTTGGCGAAAAATCTCTCGTCGCGGCGGGCGCGCTTGTCTCGCCGGGGATGATTATCCCGCCCCACTCGCTCGTTATGGGCGTGCCCGCAAAGGTCAAACGGCAATTGACCGACCGCGAAGTCGCCGACCTTGATGTCTTCTGGCAGAACTACATCGAATACACAAAGCAATACAAAAATGATGGATGATGAGAAAGAAGCCAGAAGTCATGAGTCAGAAGAAATGCATCTTCTTCATGCTGGCTCCTGACCACTGGCTTCTGACTTCCTCTTCATCATCACTTATCATTCATCGCTTATCACGTGATTTATGGCAAAGACACAACCGGCGCGCGGCATGCGCGATTTTCTTCCTGCGGAAGTGCGAAGACGCGAATACGTCATCGGCGTAATAAAGGAGGTCTACGAGCGTTATGGTTTTGAGCCGCTTGAAACTCCTGCGGTCGAAAACATCGAGACGCTTTTGGGTAAATACGGCGAAGAGGGTAATCAACTCATCTTCAAGATTCTCAAACGCGGCGAGCACGAGCGGACGGGCGAGGCCGATCTCGCGCTCAGATATGATTTGACTGTGCCTCTGGCGCGCGTTGTTGCGGAGTATGGCGAACGGCTTCCGAAGTTTTTTAAGCGTTACCAGATTCAGCCCGTATGGCGCGCGGATCGACCGGCGCGCGGACGTTTTCGAGAATTTTATCAGTGCGACGTTGACGTAGTCGGTACGCGTTCGATGGTTGTCGAAGCCGAATTGTGCGCGGCGGCGGGTGATGCTTTGACGAAGTTGGGGTTTAAGGATTTTACGATTCGCATCAATCACCGGCAGGCGCTCGCGGGAGTTTTGGAAGGAGCCGGAGTCGTTGGCGAGAAACATTCGGATGCGCTCGTCGCGCTCGACAAGTTGGATAAGATCGGTGCTGAAGGCGTGGCAAAAGAGTTTGCTGCGCGCGGTATCAGCGAAGAGGCGGGACGCAAGCTCTTAAGTTTCTTCGACGGCTTGAATGCGCTTGACAGGTCTGCTGAAATCGTCGCCGACGGCGACCCGCGTTTTGAAACGGAGGCCTTAAATAACGCCGTGTTGGGTCGGCTTGTTGAATTTGTCGGCCCGCATGAAGCGGGTGCGCGCGGCTGCGAAGAGTTGCGTCAGATACTTCAATACGCGACGGCCTGCGGTGCGGGCCTACGCGTTCGCATCGATCCGAGTCTGGCGCGCGGGTTGTCGTATTACACGGGCGCGATTATGGAGATCAGCGTGCCCGATCTTGCGGGCAGTTTGGGCGGCGGCGGGCGTTATGACAACTTGGTTGGCATGTTCTCGGGGCGCAATATTGCTGCGTGCGGTTTCTCGCTGGGTTTGGAGCGCATCATCGTTGTGATGACGGAGCGCGAGATGTTCCCGGAGGATTTGAAAGCGACGAATGCCGATGTGCTGGTCACGATCTGGGATGAAGATTCATTTGAATCGTCGCTTGCGCTCGGACGCGAGCTGCGCGATGCTGGTTTGCGCGTCGAGCTTTATCCCGAAGCAGATAAGCTCGCCAAACAGTTCAAGTATGCCTCATCGCGCGGAATAAATTTCGTCGTCGTTGCCGGGACGGACGAGCGCGCGCGCGGCGATATTTCGGTCAAGGACATGCGCACGGGCGAGCAACGCGCCGTGCGCAGAGAACAGGCCGGAGCGTCGCTTCGCGCATGGCTTCTTCCCGCCGCGAAGTGAACTGAAGTGAGCCTCCTCATAAAGTAAAGCGTTAGTAACGAGCAGTCTTAAAAATTATGCCAATCGCTCTCGACAATCTCGGAGAATTAGAACGCACGCACACGTGCGGGCAACTGCGCGCAGAAGACGCGGGACAGTCAGTCGTCCTGATGGGCTGGGTTGCGACGCGGCGCGACTTTGGCCCGCTCACCTTTGTTGATCTGCGCGACCGCGACGGCGTGACACAGGTTGTCTTTAATGAAGAGACGGCTAAGAGTGCGCATGCGCGTGCCAAAGATGTGCGCGGCGAATACGTCGTCGCCGTCAGCGGCGAGGTCGTGATGCGTGCGGAAGGGGCGCGCAACCCGAAGCTTGCGACCGGCGATGTTGAAGTGCAGGCGCGCGAGGTGCTGATTTTAAATGAGGCGCGCACGCCGCCTTTTCAGCTGGACGCGCCGGTTGAGAAGCTCGCCTCTGAAGACGTGCGTTTGAAGTATCGTTATCTCGATTTGCGTCGGCCTTATTTGCAACGCAACCTGCATCTGCGTCATGAGATGGTCGCAACCATTCGCGGCTACATGAACGAGCAGGGCTTTACTGAGATCGAAACGCCGATTCTCATCAAATCAACACCCGAAGGCGCGCGCGATTACGTCGTACCGTCGCGGCTCTATCCCGGAAAGTTCTATGCGCTGCCGCAATCGCCGCAGATTTTCAAACAGATTTGCATGATTGCGGGCCTCGACAAGTATTACCAGATAGCGCGCTGCTTTCGAGACGAAGACCTGCGCGCCGACCGCCAACCCGAATTTACGCAGCTCGACGTTGAATTCAGCTTTGCCACGCGCGAGCAGGTCTATCGTCTGATTGAAGGTTTGATGTCGCGCATTTTCCGAATCGTCGGCGTAGAGCTGACGGTGCCTTTCCCGCGTCTGTCTTACGCGGACGCGATGAGCCGTTATGGAAGCGACAAGCCGGATTTGCGTTTCGGGATGGAGCTGCAAAATCTAAGTCATGCAATTGAATGGACGAGCTTTGCCCCTTTTGCGAGCGCAATCGAACAGGGCGGAGAGGTCAAGGGTCTTGTCGTTAAGGGCGGCGCGCACCTTTCGCGTAAAGGTTTGGACGAATTACAGGAGCACGCGCGTCGTTACGGCGCGGGCGCGCTTGCATGGGTCAAGCTCGGCGACGAGCTAGCGTCGTCGCTTCTCAAAGCTCTGGGCGAAGATGCGGTCAAACGCATCGCTCAAACAGCAGGCGCAGAACACGGCGACGCGATGCTTATCATCGCGGGCAAGTCAAAGATGGTCGCGGCATCGCTCGGAGCGTTGCGAATTGAAGTTGCTCGACGAGAAAAGTTGATGCCGGAAAACAGCTTTGCTCCGTTGTGGGTCACGGAGTTTCCCATGTTCGAGTATCACGAAGACGACGGGCGCTACTATCCGATGCATCATCCTTTCACCTCGCCGGTTGACGAGGACGTGGAACTTTTCGAGCGCGCCGTCGAGGGCGGAGAGACCGAATTGCTCGGTCAGATTCGCGCAAAGGCTTACGACACTGTAGTCAACGGCATTGAGGTCGCGGGCGGCTCGATTCGTATCCATCGACGCGATGTGCAAAGGCTCGTCTTCAAAGCGCTCGGATTAACGGAAGAGAAAGCGCGCGAGCGTTTTGGGTTCTTTATGGACGCGCTCGAATACGGCACGCCGCCGCATGGCGGCATCGCTTCAGGGATAGAGCGCACGCTGATGGCGCTTGCCGGTATCGACAACATCCGCGACGTGATGGCCTTTCCCAAAACGGCTTCAGCCGCAGACCTGATGATAGACGCGCCCGGCCCGATTGATCATCACCAATTGGAAGAGCTGCACATCGCTTTTAATGAAGAGGGCGAATGACGCGCACTTTGGAGATTAGAAAAGATTCACCACAGAGACACTGAGACACAGTTCAATGCAAAAACTGTGTCTCAGTGTCTCTGCGGTGAAAATTAAGATCGCAGGAGGAAGTAAAGCCACGAAGATTGCGCGCACACTTGTCGATGAAATCATCGAGCACGCGCGCGCGGCTGTGCCTTTAGAGTGTTGCGGTCTTGTTGGAGGAATCGATGAGAGCGCACGCACCGTCTATCCGCTCCGCAATGTCGCGCGGCGCGCCGAATTTGAGTACGAGGCCGCGCCCGAAGAACTCTTTGCCGCGCAGCGCACGATGCGCGAGCGCGGCGAAGAACTTTTTGCCATCTATCATTCGCACCCGCGCTCGGCAGAGCCTGCTCCTTCGGAGCGCGACGTGCGACTTGCTTTTTATCCTTCGGCAATCTATTTCATTGTCGGATTCACACCCGATGGCGAGGGCGTTTTGCGCGCTTTTCGCATCTATGAGGGCGAGCGCCGTTGGGAGAGCGCGGAACTGTTCATCAGCGAAGAGTAAACAGGCGTTGACGAATGAACCTGCGCGCGTCGGTTTTCGTAAAGGCCTGTGTGAATCCGACAACAGAGTATGCAAGACAAATGACTGAGAAGAGGAGCAAGTACGATACAGACCCGCTCGACCCGGACTTCGTGCGTCAGACCGAGACGCTGTCGGACGGTGCGGCGACTGACGGGGTGGGAGGCGCGCCGTCAAAAGAAGCGCGACGCGACCCGCACGCCGAAGAACCGACGCGCCGTTTTTACGAGCCGCCGTTGCAATCCACGCAACAGCATGAGGGCGAAAAGTTTTCAACCTCTTACCCATCGGTCTTTGTGCCGCCGGTCTATCAACCGCCGCAGCCGTCTCAGAGACATAACTTTACTGGCGGAGGCGCTGCGCCGCAGACCCCCGGCGCAAGCCAGCAAAGCCAATCGCCGAACCTCAAACCTTCGCAACGCCCGATTGCAAAGCTCGGTATTCCTGAAAATATAGCTCTTGTTCTGCCTTACGTGCCTTTCTATATCGGGCTTATCGCATCAATCGTCGAGCTTCTGCTCGTACCACGCACCGAGACGCGTACGCGGTTTCACGCGGCGCAGGGGCTTGCCCTCCAGCTTGTTCTCATCGCCGGCGCAATTGCCTTCAACGTCGTCGAAGCAATCACGGACAACAGACTCGGCGGCACGCTCTTCTGGCTTGCTTCGACCGTCTTTCTCATCGTCTCAATGATTCGCATCTGGGAAGGCAAGCCTCATCATCTCGCCCCGCTCGACGAGCTGACGCAAAAGATCAACTCCAAATTCGAGCCGCGCGAATAGTGGACGCATAAATCGTCAATCGTGAATCGTAATAAGCGACTGATTCTTCTATTCACGAATCTATGATTTACGATTCAATCGCTTTGCGTTAATCTCCTCAATTGATCGTCGTTAAATACGCTCTCCTTATAAAATTATCGCAAATGATTCACTCGAAGAAAGTAACGCTTTCCTCGTCGTTCCTCGTTTTTGTGCTGGCGGCGACGGGATTTTTGCCGGAGGCGACGGCACAACGCGCGTCTCGACGTACGAGGCAAAGACCGCCCCGAATCTCGGTAACGGTCTCATCGAGCGATGCGCGCGTCCGCCAGATTGCCGACGAATACCTGCGCGGACACTTTGCTTTTAACCCGACTGAGGCCACCTCCGCCGGTCTGCATGAGTATGACGCGCAGCTTGAATCACGCGACGCTCAAACGGTTGCGCGCGAGGTGCGCCGTCTGCGCTCGACCCTTGCTGCGCTCCAACGCGTTCCCGAATGGCGGCTCTCGCCCGAAGCGCGTTACGACTATCTTGTGCTTCAATCGCATGCGCGCGCGCGCCTACTTGAACTCGAAGACGTTCGGATGTGGCAGCGCGACCCGAACGTCTATAACCGCATTGCCGCCGCAAGCATCGACAATATCCTGAAGCGCGAATATGCGCCGGGCGAGCAAAGGCTCGACGTGATGATTGCGCGCATGCGTCAGATTCCGCGTCTGTTTGACGAAGCGCGGGCGAATCTTCAAAACTCGCCCCGTATTTATACCGAAACAGCAGTTGTCCAAACGCGCGGCAGTCTCGATTTCTTTACGCGCATCGTGCCGCAACTAATCGAGCGCGCCGGCGACGGCCGTCTCACAGCCGCGCGGCGCGCCGAGATTAATTCAATTAACGAAAGCGTAGTCAATTCTCTTTCTTCATTTATCGAATGGCTCGAAAGCGATCTGTTGCCGCGCTCGACGGGAGATTTTTCCATCGGCGCGGAAAACTATCGACGAAAGCTTCTCTACGAAGAGATGATTGACGCGCCTCTGGCAATGCTTCTGCGCGAGGGCGAAGAAGAGTTGCGCCGCACGCAGGAAGCCATGCGCGGGGTGGCCGAAGAGGTTGCGCCCGGAAGGGGCGTGCGCGCTGCGCTGCAACTGCTCGAACGAGAGCATCCTTCAAGCACGGGTCTGGTCGGCGAGGCGCGCGCTGAACTTGATCGGATACGCCTTTTTATCCGCACTGAAGAGATCATGACATCGCCCACGCGCGAGAATTTAATCGTCGCCGAAACGCCGCTCTATGAACGTGCCACGGGGTTTGCCTCGCTCGATGTGCCGGGGCCGTTTGAGCGCATGGCGACAGAGGCCTTTTACTATGTGACGCCGCCCGACACAGCCTGGGATGCGCAAAAGACGCAAGAGCACCTCGGTTTCTACAATCGATATGCGCTTCCCATCATCTCGATTCACGAAGTTTATCCCGGCCACTATTATCAACATCTCGCTCTGAAAAAAAGTCCTTCTCGTGTGCGAACAGCGCTCTCTTCATCAAGCTTTGTTGAAGGCTGGGCGCACTACTGCGAGCAGATGATGCTCGATGAAGGCTTTGGCGGAAACAATCCGAACCTCAAACTGGCGCAGCTTAACTCTGCGCTTCTGCGTCTGTGTCGCTATTTGGTCGGCATACGTCTGCACACGGCGGGGATGACCTATGAGCAGGCGGTTGAGTTCTTTATGCGCGAGGGCAATCTGGCGCGCACAAATGCAGAGCGTGAAGCGCGTCGTGGAACGTTCGACCCGACCTATCTCGTCTATACGCTCGGCAAGATGGAGATCATGCGTCTGCGCGAAGAGTGGCGCGCGCAGATGGGCGAGTCCTTTACGCTTGGCGATTTTCACGACCGTCTGCTCAGCTACGGTCAGCCGCCGATTAAAATCTTGCGCATGGCGATGCTTGGCGATGCAGCGCGCGCAGGCTTTCGGCAAAGCAATGTGCAATCCACCGGGTCTGCGGAAGAGTCAGTCCCGGTTGATTTCTCAGTGCTTGCTTACGGGACGATGAGCGGTTATGAAGGCGCGCGTGCAATTGAGTTGATACATGATCAAGATGGATGGCGGCGCGCATGGGAGATGGTCGGCGGCGGCAGACCGATGCCGGACGTAAATTTCAACACGCAGTCGGTCGTTCTTGTCCATCAAGGACAGCAAC
>CBDUCU010000112.1:0-9560 GCA_965365725.1 uncultured bacterium
TCCGTCACAGCTTGCGCTTGACGGATTGCCTGCTCGATTGCTTCGAGGTCGTTTCCGTCTTCAACGGTTAAGGTATGCCAGCCGTAAGCGTCGAAACGTTTGGGGACATCCTCAGAGAAGGCGAGCGAGGTAAAGCCTTCGATGGTCACGCGATTGTCGTCGTAGAGATAGATGAGCTTGCCGAGCTTGAGATGACCCGCGAGCGATGCGGCTTCGCTTGCCACGCCTTCCATCAAATCGCCGTCCGAGACGATTGCATAGATATAATTGTCTATCAGAGCAAACTCTTCGCGGTTAAACTTTGCCGCCAGATGCGCCGCGCCCATCGCCATCCCGACCCCGTTGGCAAACCCCTGACCGAGCGGCCCTGTGGTCACCTCAACGCCGGGAGTCATAAAGTTTTCAGGATGGCCCGGCGTTTTCGATTCCCACTGACGAAAGTTCTTCAGCTCGTCCAAAGAAAGATCGTAGCCCGTCAGATGCAGAAGCGCGTAGAGCAGCATCGAGCCATGTCCCGCCGACAGAAGAAAACGGTCTCGGCCCGCCCATTTCGGGTTGCGTGGATTGTGCCTGAGAAAGCGCGTCCAGAGGACGTAGGCCATCGGCGCAGCTCCGAGCGGAAGACCGGGATGGCCCGACTCGGCCTTTTGCACCGCATCGAGCGAGAGAGAGCGAATTGTGTTGATGCAAAGCTCGTCGAGTTCGGGAGTGCTGCTGTTGGTTTCGGAAAATTTGGTGGACGCGCTCATCTGATTTTGTCCTTAATTGTTTGTCAGGCGTTGACGAGGAGATTGTAAAACTTTTGCTGTCGATTACGCGCGCGTCGATAAATTTCGTGACGCGCGCCGTCAGGCTCGATTAGCTCGACGGGCAAAGCCGGAACGTCGGAGACACTTTGTATCGCGCCGCATGCTTCGAGCGCAAGCAAAGCTGCGCCGCGACTCGATGCTTCACGCGCACGCGTAAGTTTAACGGGACGGTTGAGCGCGTCTGAGATGAGCTGCGTCCACACGCGCGAAGATTGCAAAGCGCCGCCCGAGGCGCGAATCTCCGCGTCTGCATCCGCGTGCTTTAACAACTCTTCGGCGAGCAGTGCGAGCCTGTGCGCGACCGCTTCCATCGCGGCACGCGCAATCTCGGCGGGCGCGGTGTGTGCCGTCAAGCCAAGTATCGCGCCGCGTGCTTGAGGATGCCAACCCGTGCTTCTTTCACCAAACCAGAAGGGCAAAATTGTCAGCCCGTGTGCGTCTGGTTCGAGCGCGGCAATCTGTGATTCAAAAACTTCCGGCGATGTTTTAGAAGCACGAACGTTTTCATCTTCGCGTAAGGCAACGTCGAATGCGTCGCGCATCCATTCAAAAAGTCCGCCGCCGTCCGAGAGCGCGCCGCCGGTGATGACGCGTCGCCGGTCGAGTCGATAACACCAGAGGCTCTCATGCAACACACGCGGCGGCTCGCCCTCATAGATAACTCGCATCGCCGCAGACGTTCCGACCATCAACGCAACGCGCGCACGCGACGTGCAATTTTCGCCGACATTATTTGCCGCGCCGTCTGCCACGGGCGGAAAAAAGGGCACGCCGCGAAGCTTCTGCCAACGCTGCTCGAATTCACCTCCAAGCGTAAACGTCTCGTCGTCGCGCGCGAGAAGCGACGGCAGTTGTGCGAGAGAAAGGTTCGACAGCTCGACGAGCGGCTCGTCCCAACGGCAAAGATGCTGGTTGAAAAGCCCCGTGCCCGAAGCCATCGAGACGGATGCAGCAGTCTCGCCGCAAAGACGCAAAGTCAGATACTCGGCAAACGACATCCAGCGCACGGCGCGTCTCCACCCGTCCCGGTTCTCGCGTCGAATCCAACGCAGCTTGGCGGGCCAGTAGGATGGATGAAGACGACAGCCCGTGCGCGCGTGCGTCTCTCGCTCGTCTATTTCGCGTCGCAAGCCTTCGGCATCCAAGGCGGCGCGCGTATCGGCCCAACCATAGACGGGCGTGACGGCGCGCCCTTCTCCGTCAACTCCGACAAGACTATGCCAGAAGCACGCTGTTGCAATCGCCGTGATGCGAGAAACGATTTTCGTTGCAGCGCGCGCGAGCACCTCGTCAAAGACGCTTACCACATCGCTGATGAGTTCCTCTGCGTCTGCTTCCGAGCCGCCTTCGCGCGTCGTCAGAAACTCACGCGCGATGCGCGCCGTTGCGCCTTTGACTTCAACCCCGCACGCGTCGAACACGGAAGCGCGCACGCTCGACGAGCCAACGTCGAGCGCAAGCACGAAAGATTCATCTGATGCGTGCGGCACGCGTGCATGATACCGCAGACGAGAATTGTAGTGGCAGAGGTCTTGTCCGACCTGCTTTTATCGCGCAAATTAAAAAGCCTCTTCACGCAAGCTGAAGAGGCTTTGACGGGCGACAATGCGCTTAAATTAATTTACGCCGACGGCACGCGCCGCGTTGATGCGTCCGCCGGATGTGACCTTTCCATCGAGCGCGTCAAGCTTATCGACCGAGCCGAGCAGACGCGCGCGCAACTGTTCGACCGTCAGATCAGGCTCAAGCGAAAGAACGAGCGCGGCCACGCCGGAAACGACCGGAGTCGCCATCGATGTGCCCGATGCTTCGCGGTATTGACCGTTGAGCCAGGTGGACAAAATCTCCGCGCCCGGTGCGGCGATGTGGACGCTTTGTGCGCCGAAGTTTGAGAATCCGGCCAGCGCATCCTTGCGCGTTAGGGCGGCGACCGCGACAAGGTTGTCAAGCTTGTAGCTCGAAGGGAAGTGTGGGCGGCGGTCTGTGTCAACGCTTGAGTTGCCGCTTGCGGCGATAAAGAGAATGCCCTCTTGACCGGCCTTGCGAATCACGTCTTCGAGAGCTTTCGAGCGGCGCGTCGATCCCCAGCTTGCGCTGATGATGCGAACCGGCACGCCCGCGCGCTTGCGATTGATGACGTAGTTGATCGCCTCAATCGCGTCCTTTGTCGTGCCCACGCCGGTCGAAGACATAAACTTCAAAGGCATAATCTCGACCTTCCAATTTACGCCCGCGATGCCTTCGTTGTTGTTGCCAACTGCGCCGATGATGCCCGCGCAGTGTGTGCCGTGACCGTTGTCGTCCATCGGGTCGCGCAAATTATCGACGGCGTTAAAGCCGCGCACGTCGTCAACCGTGCCGAGGTGATCGTCCATGTAAGCCGGAACGTCGCCGGGCCGCAGCCACATATTCTCCATCAAATCGGGGTGCGTGTAATCGACCCCGCTATCGAGGACGGCGACGACGACACGGTCGCTGCCGTGCGTCTTCGACCAAGCAAGCGCGGCATTGATGTCGGCCTTCTCTTTGCCCTCGCGCTGGCCCATGTTGAAAAGCGCCCATTGATCGCCGAGCATCGGGTCGTTTGGCAAACCGGGCAGCGACGGCAACTCTGAATGTTTCCCGCTGAACGACCCGCCGCCCAGCGTCTCTTTACCTTCTTCGAGCGGGTCAAGCTCGATGCGCTCGTTTACTTCCGCATACTCGACTTCGGGAAGACGACCGTATTCGGCTGCAACCTCTTCGGGCGAAAGACCGTCGCGGTCGTGTATCCCGAAAAGTCCCTCGACAGATTCAATCTCGTCGTCAACCTCGTCGTTTAATCCGCGCGCAAGCGTCTCGACCTGTTGATCTGTGACTCCCGCGCGAAAACGCACGATGACCGATTTGGCCTCGCGGAATGCAGACGGCTCTTCGCGCTCATGCTGCGGCAGCTCGGCGCGCGGAGTCTTGACGAACGAAGGCGGCTCGTTCTGCCAACGACGGAGCTGCCCGATAAAGGCTGCGACACCGATCACGATGGCCGCAAGCATCAGATGCCAGATCAGGTTCTGTCTGTTCATAGCTTAACTCCAGAGGATGAAGGATAGATGCCAGAGTTTAGATAAAAACAGCTTGTCTTTTATCTAACTTCTGACCTTCAGACCTCTCAAATCTTAAAATTCTTTCCCTTGAAATTGCTGAGCCGTAGTTGCTGGTCGTCGGCGCGGTATTCATAAGTGCGGCTCTGTGCGTTGAGTCGAATGCGCCAGCCCGATGTAATCATCATGCCGCTCATCTCGCCGCCGACGGGCGCGCCCAAAGCCATGTCCGGAAACTCTGCTCGCTCGACCGACTCTTCCGTCACGTCCGTTTCAGCGATTCCCAAACGCTTCGCCAGATCAACCCGCGCGCGTTTGAGCGCCTCATCCTTGTTAAAAGACATTCTGTGATGACCCCTTCGTCAGACGTTCTTGAAAATTGAATACGTCGCCTTCGCAGCAACCGTTCCCCTCATAAACATTCGCAACCCGACGCTACATTGTGCGCGCAAGCGAGGCAGATCGTCAAAACAGAAGTCTTGATGCGAAAACAGGCGAGCGGCTGCACGTTGCCGCAAACCTCAAAAGAGATCACCGAAGCGATGTTGCATCAGGACGGCGACCGTCATAGCCGCCGTTTCAGCGCGCAGTATGCGACCGCCGAGCGTGATTATTCGCCAGCCCGTTTGACGCGCACGTTCAATCTCTTTCGTCTCCCAGCCGCCTTCAGGGCCGACAAGCGCGACGGCTTTTGTGATTGGCGCTTTGCGCGTGTCTCCCAAAGAGGCAAGCGAATCGCCTCCACGCTCGGCAAACATCACGCGCAAGGCTGAAGCGCTGGTTTCATTATCGACGAGTTTTTCAAAATCAAACGGCCCTTCGATTAGGGGCACGCGAGCGCGCCCCGATTGTTTGGCCGCTTCTAATGCAAGACGTTGCCAACGCCCGATGCGACGCGCGCGGTCTGCTTCATCACGCACGCGAACGTCGGCGCGCTTTGTCGCGACGGCTATGATGCGCGTCGCGCCCAGCTCGGTCGCTTTCTGCACAACTAAGTCAAACTTCTCGCCTTTGAGCAGTGCAACGGCCAGCGTCAACTCAAGCGAAGATTCAGCACTCGGCGGCTCGATGCGTTCTGAAACTTCGAGCGTCGCACCCTCGCGCCCGCGCCCGACCTCGACGACGCGACACGCATACTCGCCGCCTTCGCCGTCAAAGATGCGCGCCTCATCGCCCGCGCGCAGACGCAACACGTCGCGCAGATGCCGCGTCTCTTCCATCGAAAGCATGACGCGCGCACCCCGTTCGTGTGTTTCGAGGTCAGAAGCTGGAACGTAGAATCTTCGCAGGGTCATTAGAAGGGGTGCAGATTACCGAGTGAGTAGCCGAAGGCCGCTGTTTAGTCGCGCCGAGCGAGCCGCATAATCTTTAACAAGATGCTTGAGTATGAAGCTATTGAGGTATGACGATGCAACAGCTTATTGGATAGCGGCATACCCGAACTGCGCTACGCTGCTTCGACATACTCGACATGGCTGATCGGCTCAGGGATTGGCAATCCGTCTTCACGCATCCCGCGCAGGTGCAGAGCGACCGCCTCGCTCATCCGCTCTTTCACCTCTTCGATAGTCTTGCCCGTAGCGATGCAGCCCGGCAGGTCTGGCAGGTATGCCGAGTAATTTCTTTCGCCTTCTTCGATAATCATCACATAACGCATAGCTTTTACCTTCTTACTTCGTCAACCCGGCTTGCGTGTAAATGCTCTTCAACGTCTTCGGATGCACGTCGTCGCTTAAATGCCCCGAGATAGTAACGCGACCGGGTTTGGTCGGATGCTTGAACTGACGGTGGCTGCCTTCAATCGTAACCAAGTACCAACCGTCGTCCTTTATCAGCTTGAGAACATCACGCACCTTAATGCTTAAAGCACATCATACGACGGTTTCTTACAAGAGCTGAAGCAATCCAGTGCCCGTCACCACCCGCCGCGCAGACAACTGCGGAAGCGACAAGTCTTGCGGATGAAAGACACGCTATTCGCGGTCGGGTGCATGCCGTTGTTAGGCGCGGCGTCGGATTATCTCTTATCAGCTTCATCGAGCATAATTTCTGATGTGGTGCGCTGTTCCTTAACCGGGATTGATTTCAGATGGATGAACCGCCCGTCCTCAAAATTATAATAGTGAAAGCCTCTAACGTCGGTGTCATTTCGTCTGCCAAAGAAAACTATCAACTTGCTATCAACTCTGTATTCGACGTTGGTAAATTTCTCGTTACAGGCGAAGTCTTTATCTAAATGCGGCCAACAAAAACTAAGAATTCCATTCCACCCATAGAACTTTCCGGTTTTAGCATCAATTATCTCACTCCTCTGACACCACATTCCGCAACTCCAAGTTGCAACAATGTAATGTCCGGCAAAATCAACCCCTGCATTCTCTATAATCTGCAATCTTTCTCCATAATCAAGTCGTTCTTTGCGGGTAAGTTTCAGCGGTGCATTATTACCTTTGTAAATTTTAGCGACAGGATAATCTTTGAAATGCGGTAGCCTCTTTTGAGCAAAGGCGGTTTCGTTTGAGCAGACAAACAGCAACGCGAAGGTTAGAGCGTACACAGAGAGTTTGATTTTAGGGCTTTGTGAATCCATACCATATTTAGACCAAGAAGCGCCCAACAAGTGCTTCAGCGCGGAAGGAATTCGTCACGAAAGAGAGTTATTCCCACGATGAATGACAACAGCGCCAAAATAAAGACTCCGGCGAAAGTGAAAAAGAGGATTGAGAAGCCTATCTTTAACGGCTTGTATCGTTGATGCTTCATCGATTTCATTCAGGCGGTGATTGCAACCCATTCGCCATCAGATACGATTTCGTAGTCGGCTACGCCAAGCTCGCGCAGGCGCGTCGTGACCTGTGCTGTTTGCGTGTCGAGTATGCCGGAGAGTATGAGGTGGCCGCAGGTTGAATTGACCAGCGCGGGCAGGAGCAAAAGAATCATGTCGGCTGTCAGATTTGCGCAGACGAAATCAGCCGAAGCCGTCTCATCCGAAACCGTCCCGACGCGTAAGTTGACGCGCTCGGCCACGCCGTTGAGCATCGCGTTTTCGTGCGCAATCGTCAGCGCCAGCGAATCCGTATCGCAAGCTTCGACCAACGATTCGGGGTGCAGTTTAGCTGCGGCGATGGCGAGCACGCCCGTGCCCGTGCCCACGTCGAGAAAGCTCCCGCCGCGAAAATGTTTCTCAATCGCCGCCAGACACAGACGCGTCGTCTCGTGCGTGCCCGTGCCGAAGGCCATGCCCGGCTCGATGCGTATCACGATGCGGTCTGCTTCTTCGCCGACCTCAGACCAGGGCGGCGCAACAACAAAGCGGCCCACTTCCACAGGCCGCCAATTCTTCTTCCATTCCTCAAGCCAATCGCGCCCCTCGACGACGCGCAAATTCATCTCGCGCACGTCCGCCGAACTGAGACCGTAAATCTGCAGCGCGTCGAAGAGGGCAGCGCGTACGACTTCGACATGCGGCTCCGACTCGAAATAACCCGCCACAGAGATAAACCCTGCAGGCGCAAAATCACCTTGCTCCGTCCCCAGTGCGCCCGCCTCCATCAAAGCATACTCGACGGCCTCGCGCGCCTCTTTCGTCGTTGTAATGTCGATCGCGTGCCAATTCATAAATCTAAGTGATGAGTGATGAGTGATGAGTGATGAGTAAGAAGCTGTTCACTCATTACTCATCACTCATCACTGTTCTTTGATTCCCATTTCGTTCAGGGCGCGCGCGGAGTTGCGCCAGTCTTCTTCGACCTTGACGAAGAGTTCGAGATAGACGCGCGTCGAAAGTAGTCGTTCTATGTCTTGGCGTGCGCGCGTGCCGATCTCTTTGATGCGCGCTCCGCCTTTGCCGATGATGATCCGTTTTTGCGAATCGCGCTCGACGTAAATCGCGCAGTTGATGCGAACGAGCGCGGGGTCTGATTCGTCGTAGCGTTCGGTGACGACTGCCGTCACGTAAGGAATCTCTTCGCCGGTCGTGTGAAGGATTTTTTCGCGCACCATTTCAGCGACGATTGAGCGCAAAGGTTGATCGGTCAATTCATCTTCGTCAAAGATGGGTTCGCCCGCTGGAAGGTTTTTGAGAACCTCGCCGAGAAAATCTTCGATCATTTTTCCCTTGAGCGCTGAGAGAGGAATGATCGCGCGCCAAGCGTCGTGCTGCGCGTTGTACCATTCGATGAGCGGGAGCAGTTGCGTCTTGTCAGAAATCTTGTCGGTCTTGTTGAGCAGAAGAAGCGCGGGCTTGCCTGTCTGTTTGACGAGGTCGAGGACGAAGCGGTCGCCGTTGCCCGTTGAGACCGACGCATCGCGGATAAGACAGACGAGATCAACGCCTTCGAGCGCGTCATGCACCGAAGCCATCATGCGGCGGTTGAGAAGGTAGCCGGGCTGATGTACGCCGGGCGTATCGACCAGAACAATTTGACCGTCGGGTCTTGTAATCACGCCGCGAATCTGGTGGCGCGTCGTCTGCGGCTTGTTAGAGACGGCGGCGATCTTTTCGCCGACGAGACGATTAAGGAGCGTCGACTTGCCCGCGTTCGGACGACCGACCAGCGCGACAAAGCCGCTCCGGTAATTCGTCTCAAGCGGGGCTTCCGTGTTTTCTTCTTGCGTGCTCACGTGGATTGATTCCGGGCCGCTAAGTGTAACGCCACTTTCGCTGAGTCGCCAACGCATGAGGCGATGCGAAGCCCGACTATTCGGTTAAAAGCTTTCGTTAACTATTCGACGACGAGCCGATTTTGATGAGCGCGTGGCGAAGTCTTTGATGACGGCTGACGAGGCGCGCGTACTTTAATTCGTCGCGCCCTGCTTTGGCGCGAATGATTCGGACGAGAGCGCGCTTTTCATCCGCCGTCCAACGTGCGAGGTCCGGGATGAGCGCGAGGACGAGCGCGAAGTTTGAGAGCGCGCGTTTTTCATCTTCGCTCCAACGCGCTGTGCGGATTGAGAGAGCGCGTGTTACATCCGTCAAAGCGCGTGCACGCATCTTTTCAGGGTCGCCTTCGGCGCGCTCGCCCACCCGACGCTGGACGGCGAGGCCGATATTGCCCGAGCGAAAATCGTCCCACGCCCCGCGCTCGGCACGCGCTGTTTCAAAAAGGGCGTGCCCTGCGGCGAGCTTTCGCAAGATCGAAGATGGCGTGCGATAGCCGGGCCGCGTCGAGAGCTTTCGTTCTTCCGCGATGAGAAGACGCGCCGGTTCATCTGCGATGGGTCGAAAGCCGAGCTTGCGATAGAACCAGAACGCGCCCGATTCAATCCCCTCTTTGTTGCCCTTGCCGCCAAGCTGATAAGGCTCGGCGGAGAAGGTTTCAACGCCGTGCAGTTGACGGACGAGCCGCATAAATTGTGCGTAAAGCCATGCGGCCTCGCCGTCGCGGAAAGTGTAGAAGAGGTTAAAACCGACTTCGCTTCGCTCAAACAGCGTGAGCGCCTCGGCGTAGGCAATCGGCACGCCGTTTTTGAAGAGCATCACGGCGAGGTATGCGATGAGCGGAAAACGCCAATCGGCGGGCACGCCCCACGCATAAATCTGCGTGCCGCGCCCCGCGTCGGCGCGCAAGACCGTGCGCGCGTCCGGGTGAGAGAATCCGTGCAGCTCGCGCACGCGCACGGCCATTGCATCGCGCGCAACAGCGAGAACTTTTTCAGCTTCCGCACGCGC
>CBDUCU010000113.1:0-9544 GCA_965365725.1 uncultured bacterium
GCGGAAGAAGCCCGCCGACGAGACGATGTGCGAAGCCGCGCCCGTGCGTTGCAAAAAGATCTCTCGCAGGGAGGCGCGCACCGAATCGCCGACGACAAGTGCGCCGGCAAGCACGGCTGTTGCCGCCGCTACGCCAAACAGAACGGCGAGATTTGTCCGCCAATAAAATGCGAGATTGCGCCGAAGGAGGGTCGAGAATTTCATCCGATGAGTTGGAGCTTTCCGTCGAGCAGATGGTAACGCGCGGGGAATTTCGCGGCCAGCTCCGCGCTGTGCGTGACGACAATAAGGATGGTCTGCTGTTGCCTGTGCAATTCTAAAAGCAGCGAGGCGATGCGTTCAGCCGAAGCGTGATCGAGATTGCCCGTCGGCTCGTCGCACAAAAGCAGGAGCGGTTTTCGTATGAGCGCGCGCGCCAGAGAGACGCGCTGCTTTTCGCCGCCCGAAAGCTGCGCGGGCTTGTGCGTCAGACGCTCTGAGAGTCCGACCTGTTTGAGCAGCTCGCGCGCGCGCGTCGTTGAATCGTCGCCGTTTGCCGAGACAAGCGTCGGGGCCAGGACGTTCTCCAACACGCTGCATTGCGGCAACAGACAGTGATCTTGAAAGATAAAGCCGACGCGCTCGTTGCGAAACGCGGCGAGATGCTTTTCGGTAAGCTGAAAGGGGTCTTGACCGTCGAGTCGTACTTGCCCGCGCGTCGGCGTATCAAGCGCGCCGAGAATATAGAGGAGCGTCGATTTACCGCTCCCCGAAGGCCCCATGATCGCCACCGCATCACCGCGTCTTAAGGAAAGCGATACGTCCGAGAGAATCTGTAGAGCCCCCTGCGGAGTCGGATATTCTTTATAAAGATTTTCGATTTCGAGCAAAGGTCAACCTCGATCATCAGATATCGATCAGATACATTTCTGCAAAACAGATACAACAGAGCGATTTCCCCACACAGTTTTAAATCCAGATGACGCAAACATTAATAGAGAACATCAGCTACATCATTGCTCCGGCATGGGCCATGTTGCCTTCGCTTTGCCGCTCGGCTTTCAAAACGCCCTCGTAAACTTCAACCGCGCGCTCGGCCATCCTTCCAACCGTGTAGTGCTCGCGCACGCCGCGCGCGCCTCTTTGCCCAAGCTCAAGCGCAAGCGCGTTGTCGTCATGTATCTGCATGATGCCTTCGGCCAAACTTGCCGGACCGTCCGGCTCGACAAGCAGGCCGCCCTGCGCGCGCTCGACGACCTCTGTAAAAGCCCCGCGACGAGGCTGGACGACGGGCACGCCGCACGCCATCGCTTCCAAGAGAAAGATGCCCTTCGGCTCGTCGTAAGTCGCAGGCACGGAGAGCACGTCGAGCGTGCGAAGGAAATCTATCTTCTGCTCGCGGTCGAGCGTGCCGCGATAATTGAACTCGTCGCTTAAGCCCCACGCGCGCATCTTCGCCTCGACTTCTGCAAAATACTCTCTGTGCTCTGCGCCCATGTAGCCCGCTACTTCGAGCCGAGCATTTTGAAGTCGCCCGCTCTCGCGCAAGATTTTGTAGCTTTCGGCAAGGACGTGCAGACCCTTCTCCGGCGCGACGCGCGCAAAAAATCCGACGGTGAAAGGCTGCGACTCGTCGCGCACGCGCGGCTCGTAACCTTCGGTGTTGATGCCGAGCGGAACGACGCGCATCTTTTCGGCAGGGATGCCGAGATAGCCGGGCATAAAACGCGCGTAATAGTCGCTGACGGGAAGAAACGCATCGACGTGTGCGACCTGCTCGCGGATCAGACGAAAAGATTCTGAGCGGTAAGGCTCGCGCAAATTGTCGAGAAAGAGGTCTTCGCCCTGAAGCGTGCAAAGAATTGGGCGGCGCAAAGCCTCTTTCAAAGGCTTTGCCAAAGAGATGAGAAGCGTGTACGGCAGATTGATAACGTCGGGCCTATCTTCCGTCTTGAGCCATTCGACGAGTTTCGCAAGCTCTTTGCGTTGATGTCCGTTCTCGCCTTTGAGCATCGAGACGGTCATCTCGCCGAGCATCTGCGGGTCGGTCTTGATCGAGCGGCGTGCGGCCCACTTGAGCAACAATTGCGAATCCAACAGACGGTCGAGCCACGCGGGGCTTCGTCGAAAGAAAGGCACATACTGTTCGAGATAGACGCTGATGCCGCCAAAAAAAACTTTGCTGCTGCTTACGTTCCGCTCGTCTGTCAAAGTCGGCGTGTACATCGGCAAAAGCATCACGTCGTGCCCGCGCCGGATCAGCTCTGTCGCCAGCGCGTTATCGCGCAGACAACTGCCGCAATACATGTTCGCGGCTCCGGCTGTGATGTAGAGAATGCGCATCGGAGAAAGCTGTTCGTCGTCCGTTGCCAGTTGTCAGTTGTTCTCGTCAAACAACTCGCCGCACACGACAAACGATTCAGATAACGAAAGCGAAAACAACCGACTACTGATAAATGACAAATGACTATCGACCACTAACCGCTTTTTGAAACGCTCGCCGCGCGTAAAGATGCTCGAACAGGTTTCCTTCGTGCGGCTGATCCCAGGCGATCTGCATCGTGGACAGAGGGCCGACGTTTAGGCGATCAACAAGCGGCGAGGCCAGCAAGCGTTCAATCAAGCTTTCATCTTCTGTAATCGCCGTGACGACGAGACTAAAGCCCAACGCTTCGGGAATCTCTTCGGGTTTGACTTCGACGACGCTTGCAAACGGAAACATAAACTCTGTGTTGGCCAACGGGTGCGAGGCAGATTTGCAATGCATGACGGTTGGCAATAGATACGTGCCGCCCTCAAATTGAGCGACGCGATCAGCGCCGCGCACTGCGGCTGTCGTGTCGCGCGCGCCCGGCTCGGAGTTGAGCTGCGAATCAATCATCTGCGAGACGCGTTCTGCCACGCGCGGGTCGGCGAATGGCGCAAGCACTGCCGCCGGGTCGTCAAACGAGCGCGGAACAATCTGCGCGAGTCGCTCGGCTAAGGCTTCTGCGATCTGTTCGGCATGGCGCGTGACCCACACGCCTGAGGCGTTGATGCATGAGCGTCCGCCGTTTTCAGCGATGGATGAGACCAGCACGTCAAGATAGTCTTCCCAACGGTCGATGAGATCATCGCCGATGACGACTTTGCTATGGCCGGGGCCGTGAATCTCGATGCGCGGGTCAGTCTTCCACACGGAAGTCGTAGAAGAATCGCCAAAGACCATCCCGCGCCCCGCGCGGCGGAGAATCTCGCCCGCGCCCGCATGATCGGTCGGGTAATAAGAGAAGGCTTCGCCGGGCGCTCCGGCGCGAATAAACGATTGAATGATGCGAAAGGGAGTCCAGGGCTCTGCGCCGCCCGGTTTTAGGATGAGCGGAGTCTTCAAAGGAATCGAGGGAATCCAGAGCGCATGCACGCCGGGCGAATTGCTCGGCAGCACAACGCCTAAAGATTCGCCGCGCGGAAAAAAGCTCAAGGCGTGGCCTGAAGCTTCGCCCGCGCCGCGATCAAGAATCGAAAGATCGAGTCCGCGCGTCAGCCCGCCCAGAATGTTTTCCATCTGCGTCATCACGCCGCTTACGCGCGCCATATTTTTACGCACGAGCGCATGCGGCAGACCCGTCGTTGCCGACAACTGGCGGATGTAATCGTCGGGCGTTTGCTCTGCGTCGCCGATGGGCAGCGCGTCTTCCATAAAATGTTTTGCGGCGCGCGCGCAGATTTCTAACAGTTCGGCGGTCGAAAACTTTTGGAGCGCGCGGCGCGGGGTCGTCTGATCGAGCAGGTCGCGTCGGATGAGTCCGACGTTTGCCTGACTGATCTCAACAAAGGGTTCGCGCGTGCGGCTGTCGGGCGCGCGTACAACATCGAGACTGCGATAGGGTTTGCCTTTACGAAGAATTGGAATGTGGAGCATAACGATTTCTTCAAAGTCAGTTGTTTGTAGTCAGTTGTCTGTGTTTGGCAGGTCGCCGCCAGCTATCAAAGGCACGGTTTGGAAAACTTACGTTAACGTGTCGCGGTTGGCTTTTTATTCGACGCTCCATAGCGCGAGCGATGCGCTGTCTTTGACGAGAAGATGTTTGCCGAAAGCGACGGGGTGCGTCCAGACGGCGCTGTCGGCCACCGCATAACGCGCCACCTGCTCGAATGATTTGGGATTCTTGTGTGCCACAATCAAATTTGCATCCGCAGTCAGAAACAGGAGAAAACCGCCCGCGCTCAAGACCGAGGCGTTCTGTCCCTCGCGCCCGTCAGTAGCCCAAAGCAACTCGCCCGTGCGCGCGTCGAGGCAGAAGAATTGTCCCTTGCGCAGGTGCGACATGCCATAGAGATAATCGCCGTCGAGGATGGGCGAGTTCATGTACATGGCGACTTTCGCATTGTGCCAGACTTGTTTGGCGTTGTAGCCGCTCGCCTCTTTCAACACTTCGACCGCCATCGTTCCCCTTCGCACGCCCGAAATAATAAGCCGACCTTTGTGAACGACCGGAGTCACGATGTTTTCGTTCCATTCATCGGGAAAAGGCATCTTCCACAAAAGCTTTCCCGTCTCTGCCGCAACACCGACGATGGATTTATCGGTGAGCGTGACGACCTGACGCGCGCCTGCGAGGTCTGCGACAATCGGCGAAGCGTAGCCCGGCCCGTCGCCCTTCCATTCCCACTTCAATGCACCGCTCGCAGCATCGAGCGCAAGCAGAGAGCCGCCCCTATCGTCGCCGACGTGGATGATGAGCAAGTTCTTCTCAACGATGGGCGACATAGCAGTTCCGCAAAAGAGCTTCGACGTGTCGGGCGTACCAAACTCTTTGCGCCACTTCAACTCGCCCGTCTTCGCATCGAAAGCGGAAACAACAGCATTGACTCCGAGCGTGTAGAGACGACCGTCGTGCAAAACGGGTGTCGAGTTTGGCCCTTTGCCCATCTCGACGGCATATTGGTTCTTCGCAAACGGCGCGGGGTAAGTTTTCGTCCAGAGGGTTTTTCCCGTCGTCAGATCGAAGCAAGAGACGACTTCCTGCTCCTCTTGCCGCGTGTGCAGATAGACCTTCGAGCCGGAGACGAGCGGCGAAGAATAGCCGCCGCCCGCGCTCACTTTCCACTTGCGGACGATCTCCTTCGGCCACGTCTTCGGCGCAACAAAACTCTCCGCCACACCGTCGCGCGCAGGGCCGCGCCACTGCGTCCACTCCTGCGCCGTCGCACTTCGCGCGGAGAAGACGAGCAGCAGACACCCGGCCAGCACGTTGAATCGCAAATCAATCCGCGACATCGACAATCACCTCTTGTCTAAATCCAGACGTTCTTCAGTACACGCCCTCGACGACCGACGTTTGCAGACGCGCAAACGGGCGGACGTTGCGCACGCCGTCCCAAGCGTACAATTCGCTTGGCGGCTCGCGCTCCGCTTCGTCGCGTTCGAGAAAGCGCGGCATAAAAAACTCTTTCGTCAGAGTCGTCAGACGCACGCGTCCCGTCTCTCCGTATCCGACAATGCGGTCTGGCGCATCGGGGTCAACCACCTCAATCATCGCGCGCGGCGCGGGCGGGTAATAGATGATGTCGAAGGGGTCGCCTTCGCCGCGCGGTTTGTGGACGGCAAGCCCCATCAGAGTGTTGCCGTAGGTCGGCGCGAAATAGATGTCTGGGCCGAGCAGTTCTTCGACAGCGAAGCGATGAAACTGCGGGGTCATCTCCGTGCCGCCGCAGAAGACTCCGGTGATGCCCATCTTCTTGAGAGAAACTTTTTCGCAGAGCGCTTCCAAAAGCTTTGGCGTGGTAAACAAACAACGAATATTGTCATGCGCGCGCAGAAGCGTCAGACCCTGATCGACGACGTGCTGTTTGTAAGCCTCGGCCATCTTAAACTCGCCCATCTTCAAGAGCTTGATGACCCAGCGCGGATCTAGATCAACCGCGAAGCAGATGCCGCCGCGATGCTGCGCGAGATGCTCGACCGCAAGACGCAGACGGCGCGGCCCCGTCGGGCCTAAAGAGAGCCAGTCGGAATTTTTCGGAAAGAATTTGTCGGGGAGCGTGTCGCTAAAAAGCTCGTAGTCGATGCGGAAGTCGTCGATGTTGATGCGCGACTTGGGAACGCCCGTTGAGCCGCCGGTCTCAAAGACATAGACGGGCTTATTGGCAAGCCCGCGCGGAACCCAACGTCGAACGGGGCCGCCGCGCAAAGCTTCATCTTCGAAAAAGCCAAAGCGCGAAAGGTCTTCGTATGTGCGAACGTCCGTGCGCGGGTCGAAGTCAAAACTTTTTGCGCGCTCAAGCCAGAAGGGCGAGCCGGTTGCGGGGTCGAAGTGCCAACTGACGACCTCGCGCACCCAGGCATCGAGACGTTCGCGCGCTTCGGCTGCGTTTGTCTGCATTGCGGTTGTAATGATGCACCTCCCGGAGACTTGGAGATTTTCGATTTGAAGATTAACGAGCGTGCACATTTATCACAACTCATTAACGATAGCGCGGGTGCGTCTGAATGTAAAAAATCATTTACAAGGGGCGGGAATTTATCCGTTGTCAGCCGTCCGTTGTGCGTTGTTTTCGGTTGGGCAACGTATCGCCATTGATGTTAGCTTCAAGTCGATAGATAAAAAACTGACTACTGACAACGGACAGCGGACAAACTTTCATTCAACGCCGACCGGCTCACTCTCGGTCTCCGGCAATTTATAAACGTCGCGCGCTGGCTTGAGCGGGCGCAGCAGCCAGAAGGGGCGGCGCGTGCCGTCGGGCGAATGCGCGTCGGCGGGGCGGCCCTTCTCTAACCAGCGTTGATAGATTTCGCGCGACTTCGATGCATCAACCGAGATGTCTCCGTAACGGTCTTCTGCTTCGGCCTTGCGGACGCGCACAGCTTGATGCCAGCAGTGCTGACCGGAGACGGGGTCGGGATGGACGGGAAAAGTTAAGTTTTGATGGATGCCAACGTCCGTCCACCAGATGCGGCGCGTGTCCGCGTCGGTAGAATCGTAAGGGCCGACACCCTTCTCGCGTCGCAAACGCCAACGCTCTCCTTCGCGTTCGAGCGAGACGGTCGCCATCAACTGTCTCTGACCTTTCTCGCCCAACTTCCAACGCCCCATATGGTGGCTGCACGCGACGATGCCGGGCCGTATGCCTTCCGTGACCCACGCGCGCACGACGTAGAACCCGATCTTGGTTTCGACGCGCACAAGGTCGCCGGTCTTGACACCCAGACGCGCGGCATGAGAGGTGTGAATCCAGAGCGGATTGGTGTGTGCAATCTCGTCGAGCCACTTCGAGTTTGCGCTGCGCGTGTGAATCTGTATGGGCAGACGAAAGGTTGAGATGAGAACCGTCTCGTCGTCTTTAAGATTGTCGGGGTGGATGTGGCTTTTGATATAGGTCGGAATGGCGCATTCGTGCCAGCCCCAATCGGCGAGAGTCTTTGAATAAAATTCGAGACGACCGCTCGGCGTGGGAAAGCCTCGAAGGATTTCGCCGTCAACTTCAACGCCGACGAGACGACGACCATCGGCATCGCCGTCGGGCGTATTTATGGGAACGATGTTTGTCGATGCGGGCTTGACGGCTCGCGTATAGACGCGCCCGAAGCGGTCTGTGCGCGCATCTTCCAACTCCTGTTCCGAGACGCGCTCTTCATAAACCGCGCCGATCTTTTTGCGCACCTCAAAAGCTCCGTAGCGACGCATAAATTGAAGCGGCGTGAGATTCTCTTCCGACGCGCGTTCAGGTAAACCCGGCACAGAGTTTTCAAAAATGTATTCGTAATATTCGTCGATGCCGAGACGCTCGCCCGGTCGTTTTTGCGATTCGGCGTATTGACGAATACCCAATTGGCCGTCGGCGTCGATTCTCCATGTCAGCTCAAGCCAAAACTCGTTCTCTTCCCAGACCTCGCCGGGGTTTGTCTCGCGCGTATCGGAAACAGTCTGTCCTTCTCTCTCTTTTGCGGCGCGAAGGATTGGTTGACGAAAGCCGAGCCACTGCGCATCGTGCGTCTCGTAAGAATGTACGTCGTGGCGTTCGGAGCCGTGCCCCATCGGCAGGATATAGTCGGCGAAATAAGCGGTCTCGTTCCACGTCGGCGTAAGCGCCACATAGCAACCGATCAAATCTTTTTGTGTGAGAACGTCGATCCATGCAAACCCATCGGGGTTTGTCCACACGGGGTTATAGACGCGCGTAAAATATGTGTCCACACGACCGCGCCCGTCCTTCAAAAAGTGCGGGAGCAGAAACGAAAGCTCGTTCATCGCAAAGGGATACTCGCGCGGCCAGGTCAGCTCGTTCCACTTCTTCGGGTGCGGCGGCGTGTAGATCGGTCGCGGCACAAACTTGTTCCAGGCGTTTGGATATACGCCGCCCTCGGTCGCCACCGCACCCAACAGACAGTTGAGCATAAAGAGCGTGCGCGCCACAGCCCAGCCGCCCGAATTTCCAGCCGCCGCCGAGCGCCAGTTGTGCGATGAGAAGCGCGTGCCTGCGGTCGAGACGAGTTTCGCAATCTCTTCGATTGTGCTTGCGTCAACGCCCGACTCTTTCTCTGCGAACTCAAACGTGTAGCTCTCATAAAGCATCTTGAGCACGCGCTCGAAGTTCTCAAAATCGGTCTCGACTTCGGGACATTCGACTGAGAGAAATTCTTCCCAGTTCCACCAGCGACGAACAAAGTCGCGGTTGTAGAGTTGGTTCTGAATCAGATAGTTTGCAATCGCAAGCACGATGGCCGCTTCAGAGCCGGGATAGGGCGCGACCCAATAATCCGCGTGCGTCGCGGTGTTTGAAAGCCGCGTATCGAAGACGATGAGCTTTGCGCCGTTTGCTTTTGCATCCATCACGCGTTGCGCGTGTGGATTAAAGTAGTGGCCTGCTTCAAGGTGCGAGCTGATCAGAAGGATGACTTTTGCGTTTGCATGATCGGGGCTCGGGCGGTCAAGCCCCATCCAGAATTGATAGCCCGCGCGCGCGTTCGACGAGCAGACGTTTGTATGCGAGTTGTGGCCGTCAACTCCCCATGCGGCGAGTATTCTTTCGGTAAACCCATCTTCGCCGGGACGACCGACGTGATACATCACTTCGTTTTCGCGCCCTTCGACAATCGCCTTGCGTATGCGCGCCGCGATGTCGTCTAAAGCCTCGTCCCAACTGACGCGCTCCCAACGCCCCGCGCCGCGCTCGCCTGCGCGTTTTAATGGATAGAGGATTCTATCGGGGTCTGTGATCTGATTGTGTGTGGCCGGGCCTTTGGCGCAGTTGCGCCCGCGCGAGCCGGGATGTTCGGGGTTGCCCTCGAACTTCTGCACCTCGCCCGTCTCCTTATCGACATAGCCCAAAAGTCCGCATGCCGACTCGCAGTTAAAACAGGTCGTCGGAATTAAACTGTAGCGACGCTCTTTTCTCGCGGGCCACGCCTGCGAATCCAGCTCGCGCCAATCGTCCCAACGCTCTTTGGGCGGGAACATCGCCAGATGATTGCGGCTCGGCCCCTCATAAAAAGTCTCGCCACGCGCTTCTGTATCTGTCCGCGCAGAACTTACAAGCTTATTGGATTTCTTTAGGCTCATTGATCACCCCAGACCTACTC
>CBDUCU010000114.1:0-9456 GCA_965365725.1 uncultured bacterium
CAACGACTCTTTCGGTAATCTTATTGGCTGTGCCGCCCGGCACCAGACTCATGTTGCCCGTAAAACCAAACTGCGCGGTCAAAAATCCGCCGAGAAAAATCGTAAGCAGCGCGACATGAACGCCATAAGCGCCGAGCCGATTCCACACGCCGCTCTGGCCAAAAACGACAACTTTACCGGCCTTTTCTGTGACAGCCGTCTGTAGTCCGATTGATTTAAAAACCCCTGTCAACCGCTCGGCGACAGTCTTTGCATCTTGGCCCGCGAGCGAGAGCGTCGCGCTCTGCTCCTGACCTTTCAACCAGTGAGACGAAGCATCGCGTTTGGGTCGAGAGACAAAAGTCCAGGCTTTGGGAAAGCGGTCGATTGAAGCGAGGACGATGTTGAGCGAGAGAATGAGCAGCAGCGCGTTGAAATACCAGACGTGATAGATGTCAAAAAAGCCAAGCGTGCCATAGAGCAGACGCGTGGCGGGCGACAGATCGTAATAGTATCTGTCAAAGCCCTCCATGTTCTGCTGCATGACGATCATGCCGATCATGCAGGCGACGGCCAGAAGGATAAGCAGCACCACGCCAAAACGCACCGAACTCAAAAAGTCGAGCACTTTGGTAACGATAGAAGGGGTTGTGGCGGCCCGCGCCGCTGCAGCCTTCTGCACACTGATATCGCTTTTACTCTCTTCGATGGCAGACATATTTCAGTTACTCAAAGATATTCGGAAGCAGCAACGATTCATTATTTTTCAAGAGCGAAGGAAGCACCGGGACGCGTTTGTGTGCGGCAATCATATCCGATTGAAATAGTACCGGCAACCCTTGCCCCGCGCTGACGAAAACGCTGCGTCAGAGACATCAATAAATTTCGCTCCGCGTCAAAGAACCCCGATTCCCGCCCCGCGCGAAAGCCGTCAGCTTTTCCCGCCCACGTCAGCAGCTTTGCCTCAAACCTTAAGGATGGTTATCATCAACCGCGCTCACATTTATTTCCAATGAACACGGCATTCATCCAGCAAAGTTTGTGTCTGACGTTATGAAAAACTTTATCTTTTGCACGCTCGGCATCGTCGCCGGATTTTTTATCGGTTTTCTTGTCGCCAACACGATGTCGCAGCCTTCGCTGACGACACAGGGCGGTAAGGCTTCTGCGGGGCGACCGGCTCAAACTGCTTCCGAGCCGGCGACAATGGGCGGAGAGCTGCCGCCCGATCATCCCGACATCAGCGCTCTGCAAGGCAACGACTCTCCAGCCGCCAACTCCGGCGAAGCTCAATCCGCGATGGAGGCGGCTGACCGCAACCCGCGTGATTTTGACGCACAACTAAAGGCCGCCGAGATATTCTACGCGCAGGGCGATTTGCAGAAGGCAGAGCTTTACGCCGGTCGAGCCACAGACATCCGGCCCGAAGAGGCAAAGGCTCTTGTCCTTTTGGGTAACGCCAAGTATGACCGGCGCGATTTTGTCGGCGCAGCTGCATTCTACGAACGCGCGCTCGAAAAAATTCCCAACGACCCGAACGTCCGCACAGACTTCGGCAACACATTCTTTCTGCGCGAGCCGCCCGACCTCGACCGGGCCGTCAGCGAATATCGAAAGTCGCTGCAATCAAACCCACGTCACGAGCAGAGCTGGCTTAACCTCGCTTCCGCTTCCATACAGAAGAAGGACAAACAGACCGCGCTCGGCGCTCTCAAGCAACTCGAAGCAATCAACCCGCAGAGCCCTTCGCTCTCGACGCTCAGACAGAACGCCGAAGCTCTGCCATAAACATCTCGAAAAAGTAAACCGCCGCCTCAGGACTGCTGGCGGCAAATTGTTCGATGGATTGCGCAATCCAGCAACTGTCGGTTGTTTGCTCATGGCAAAGCAAGCAATGGATTTCGTTGACACGCGCCGATGCCCGAACTAGCATGTCGCGCGCATGAAGCGAGATTTCCATATCCGCATTTTTCTCGTCGCGCTCTGCTCTGCCCTGTCCTTCTTAAACGCATGTCAAGAAAAAACAGAGACGGAATCTCCCGCACGACTTGAGCCACAACCCACATCCACCGCCCCACCTTCGCTCGCCGCAGACGATTCAACCGAAGGAACGATTCGTTTTCTTGAAGCGAGAGTCAAAAACAATCCTGACGACTTTATCGCTTTCAACAAACTTGCCGGTTACTACCTTCAAAGACAGCGCGAAACGGGCGACCCGGCTTATATAAACCTTGCTCTGCTCGCCGCACGCTCGTCGCTCGAAGCGCTTGCTCCTGAACAGAATCACAACGGTCTGGCCGTGCTCGCTCAGGCTGCTTTCACCGGTCACGATTTCTCCGCCGCACGCGAATACGCTGTGCGGCTGACTGAGCTAGCCCCGCACCAAAGTTATTCGCATCAGATTCTGGGCGACGCGCTGCTTGAGCTTGGAGATTATGAAGCCGCAGCTTCGGCATTCAAACGGATGGAGCAGTTGGAAAATTTTCCAACCACCTCAACCGAGACGCGTCTGGCCCGCCTTGCGTTGCTGCGCGGCGACACGGAAACAGCCAAACGTCGTTTTTCCAAAGCTCTCCAACTTGCGCTCGGCGAGCGCGTGGTGAGGCGCGAGATTGTCGCTTGGTGCCATTGGCAGATGGGAGAGACGGCCTTCGCCGTCGGCGACTTCGTAACAGCCGAACAGCATTACAACGACGCGCTTCTCGTTTTTCCCGACTATTATCGTGCGCTTGCCTCGCTCGCACGCGTCCGCGCAGCTCGCGGAGAGCTAACAACAGCCATTGAAAACTACGAGCGCGTCGCGCGAATCCTTCCTGACCCCGTTAATCTTGCGGCGCTCGGCGATCTTTACAAACTGATGGGCCGGGAGAAAGAGGCGGCGGCGCATTATGCGCTGGTCGAAAATATCGCGCGTTTGAGCGAACTAAACGGCGCGCTTTTTAACCGCCAGCTTGCCTACTTTTATGCCGACCACGATATGAACCTGGAAGAGGCCTATGCCATCGCCGCGCGTGAATACGGCGTGCGGCGCGACATCTACGGCGCGGATGCTCTGGCCTGGACGGCGCTCAAGACGGGCAGACTCGAACAAGCGCAAACCATGATACGAGAAGCACTGCGGCTCGGTACGCGTGATGCCCGTCTTTTCTATCACGCAGGGATGATCGCACGCGCCGCCGGAGAGAAAGACTCGGCCCGCGATTTTCTCCGACGCGCGCTCAAGCTCAACCCCGGGTTTGATCCAATGCAAACGGTCGTTGCCCGCCGGGCGCTCGAAGAATAGCCAGCCATAAAGATTTGCGCATGAACGCTCACTCGCAGAATGGAGTCATTTTCAGGCGGCTTTGCGCCGTCTTTGTGTTCTGCGCTCTGGCTGTGCCGATGCTTGCGCATCCGCTCGGCAATTTTACGGTCAACCATTTCTGTCGGATCGAAGTCGGCGCTGAGCGTTTGAGAGTTCGCTACGTGGTTGACATGGCCGAGATTCCCACGCTTCAGGAATTGCAAACGCTTGACGGCGACGGCGATGGCACACATTCCGTCGATGAGCTGCAAGCTTATCTTGAAAAGATCGCTCCGCAATATGCACAGAATCTTTTGGTTGTCGTCGATGGCGAACGTATTCATCTGACAGTTGTCGAGAAAAAGATTTCTTTGCCGCCGGGTGCGGGCGGTCTTTCGACCCTGCGCGTCGAGTGCGACCTTGAGGGCGTGTTGCCGCGCGCATCTGCGGATATAACAGCTCGCATGCTTCGCTTCGAGGATGTCAATCACGGCGCGCGCGTCGGTTGGCATGAGATGGTCGTCAAGCCCGCGCCGGGCGTGAGCATTTTCAACAGCAGCGCTTATGCAAGCAGCGTCACGGATGAGCTAAAAGCATATCCGTCTGAAAATTCGAGCGCGCCTCTTAACGAGCGGACGGCTCAGTTGTCTTTTACGCGCGGTGCGCCGCCTCAAGGCTCAAACCCGCTTTTGAGTCGTGATGGAAGCGTTGCGTCGGTTGCGCGCGAGAGATTTGCGGAGGTGATTGCGCTGCCGGAATTGACTCCGAGCGTGGGGCTTCTGGCACTGTTTGCTGCGGCAGGACTTGGCGCGCTGCATGCTCTGTCGCCGGGTCACGGCAAGGCTGTGGTCGGCGCATATCTGGTCGGCTCGCGCGGAACATTTCGACATGCCGCTCTGCTCGGTCTGACGGTGACGGCCACGCATACAAGCAGCGTCTTTGTGCTTGGCATCGTTACGCTTTTTGCCTCGCAATACATCCTTCCTGAACGACTCTTTCCCGCTCTCAGTTTTGCTTCCGGCGTGCTCGTCCTCTGTGTAGGACTAAGCCTTTTCATGCGTCGCCTCCGCTCTGTGCTCGTCTCTTCAACTCACCATCATGAGCACACACACGCGCACGAACACACACACGCACACGATCACACGCACGCTCACACTCACGACCATCACCATCCTCATTCTCACCATCACGTTCATCAAGGCCTGGACGAAGATTCACATCAAAAGCTTCACGCCGATGGAGTCATGCATTCGCATGGCGGGCGGGCTCATTCGCATCTGCCGCCGGGTGCAGACGGCGCACCAGTCTCCTGGCGCAGTCTGATTGCGCTCGGCGTTTCTGGCGGTCTGCTGCCATGCCCTTCAGCGCTCGTCGTGATGCTCTCGGCCATCGCGATGCACAGGGTTTGTTTTGGTCTGTTGCTGATTGTGGCTTTTAGTCTGGGACTGGCCGGAGTTTTGACAATCGTCGGCCTTGCTTTCGTCTATGCAGGACGTTTGCTCAAGAGTTCAAAACTAGGATCGAGTCGTTTGTCGCGAATGCTGCCGGTTGTCAGCGCATTGATCGTCGCGTGCATCGGCGCAGCCATCTGCTACGAAGCGCTCGCACAATCTGGCTTCAACTTTTAATCACGCCCGCATCCACAGAAGATTGGGATTTACTATGGCGGGCCGAACCGCGCGCGATACTCGCTGCTTGTGATAAATGCTTTGACCATTTCGGCGGCGACAAAATTTCCGCCGAATTGATTGAGCTTTGCAAGCCAGAATTGATAGCCCGAGTCATCCACATCGGGCGGGTCGGTCGGCGACCGGCGCAAATAACCGAAGTACTGCATGAGCACAAACGAAGGTCGAAACTCCGCGTCGCGTACAGACTGCGAATCGGCGACCGAGCGCAAGGCGGAAGCGCGACCCGCCACGCCGCCCGCACCAAATGCATTGATCGCCGTCTGTCGCTCTGCCGAAGTCGGCTGAGCGCCCGCCGTCGCAAAGAGCGCGTCAACATATTGTGCTGCCGTGAGCGAGAGCGGATAGCGCGCGACAAACTCGGCGCTTGCAACCGTCTGCTCGGCGTACGCTTGTTTGTTCTGCGCAAGCAGTTGTTCGTAACCCGTCTGCCCGACAACGACTCCCTGCCCGACCTGTTGCGCGTCTTTAACAAACTGCCGGTATGTCACGCGCGTCGATGCATTGTCGGATTTTCGTCCGAAGGCCGCGCGTTGAAGACGTATGACGAAGCCGCCCGTTTCCTGAAATTCAATCGAGAGAAAGAAGGCCGCGCTGACGTTGATTCTTCGCACCTCGCGGCAGCCTTGTCGCTCAGGGATGGGACGCTGTTCGCATTCCGTGATCTGATTTGTCCAGAAGGCCAGACCTGCGGCATCGGGCGCACGATTGAGAAAATCTGCGTAGTGTTGACGGACAAAGAATTGTGCGTCGTCAATTGGATTTGTCTGCGCGGAGAAACTCTCGTTGTCGTTAATGACGAGCGTTGCTATGGTGCGCGCACCGAAACCCGTCCCGTTTGCGTTGCTCAGCGCGAGATTGACGGTTTCGTCTTCTTCGGCAATCGCGTTGTCAGTGATAAGAACAGTAAAGGTCTTCGTGCTCTCGCCGGGCGCAAATCTGAGCGTGCCGAATGCAGGCGTGAAGTCGCTGAGTTCGGAAGCCGTCCCGCCCGTCGCGCTAAAATCGACGGTTGCCGGAGCAGACGTGTCGCCCGTGCGTGTGACCGTAATCGTTGCGATGTTCGCACCTTCAGAGACGCTAAAGACGGCGGCGCTAAATTGCACCGTGCTCGTTGAACCTGCGCCGGGAGCAAGTATGGTTTGAACCGAAGACTCAAGATCGTTGCTTCCATCGCCGACCGTCAGAGGCTTCGCTCCGCTCCCGTCAGCATTCATCAAATAGATTTCAAAACTTCCGTCGCGCGAGCTTGTAAAGGTTAGTCGTGCGCCGTCGCTTGTCGCTGAAGGCTCAATGTCAAACTCCGCATTGTTTGTCAGGCGCGTTTGCACAGAGCCGTCCGTGTTCATCGAATAGATGTCAAAATTCTCGTCGCGGTCGCTTTGAAAAAAAATCTTACCCGGCGACCAGGAAGGGTGCGCGTCGTCCGCCGCATTATTTGTCAGGTTTGATTGACCGATGCCGGTCGCGCTCATCACATAAACTTCTTCGTTGCCGTCGCGGTCGGTTGTAAAAGCTATCTGCAAGCCGTCAGGCGACCAGGCAGGATCGTTGTCGTCCGCTGCGTTGTTGGTGAGATTGACAACACCGCTTCCATCCGCGTTCATCAAATAGACTTCGTCGTTGCCGTTGCGGTTGCTGACAAAGGCGATGCGCGTTCCATCCGGCGACCAGACGGGGCTTAAATCGTCAGCCGCGTTGTTGGTGAGCCGCGTCTGAGCACCGCCGTCGGCCTGCATCGAGTAAATTTCCGTGTTGTTGTCGCGGTTGCTGACAAAGGCGATGCGCGCACCGTCGCGCGTGATTGAAGGCTCGCGGTCGGCGGCCTGATTAGAAGTTAGTCTGAGCTGACCGCTTCCGTCCGCGTCCATGATGTAGATTTCGTAGTTGTCGTCGCGCTCGCTTGCAAACGCGAGACGACCCGCCGAAACGTTGCCGACCGCGCTGCTCTGCGCGTTTGAATTAGAGATATTGCCTTCACGCGCGGACATTATCTTCGCACGAAGTGCCGGCGCAAAGATCAATCCGAGCAGAAGAGAGGCGAGCACAATCGTCGCCGTGAGGCGTTTGATTGAGACCCTTTGTGCGCGTTTCATAACGTCCCTCAAGAGTTCCGAGCGGGTGCGTATTAATTGCGAGTGCGGTCGTCAATCGTGCCCGGCGGGAACGGTTGATGCGGCGGGGCAATATAGGGAAACACATTGCGATAAGGTATGTCGGGTAAATTGGCGTTGTCGGTCAAAGGTTGGCGGTTGTTGATAAAGAATAGCTCCGTATCAACCACATCGTCGCCGAAGCGACGGCCATTCGGGAAACCCGCGTTGTCACGATTGCCTTGTGCATCGGGCTGACCGACGTTTGTGTTCGGAATAGTCAAATCGACGCGCACAAAATCGCCGCGTGTGACGGCCACCTGCGCCAGAATGCCGATGCTCGTGTCGTCCGTCCCTAATCCTCGCAGCGTAGCTACGATGCTCGGCGCGAAACGACCATTCGCATCCTCCATCGTCGTCGCCGAATTAAATTCATCCTTACGGTTAAAAGGAATAAGCGCGACGTTGACGGCAGGAGTAGCCATCCTGTCGACCGTCACCCAACGCCCCAAGCCCGTCACGCGGTTGCCGGAACTTGCGCTGCGCTTCGCAACCGTCTGATTGCTTCGTCGCTGCGCGAGAAAGTTGACTCCGATGGTGTTTCCCTGTCCGCGTATCAGCTCGCGCGGCACGCTCAGGACGATTGAGAGAATGTTGTAGCCCGCGAAGCTGTCGCGCCCGCGTTGAAGGTTTGTTTTGGCCGCGTTTGTGCAATCGGTCGTAAAGGCAGGGGCGCAGGCACGCTGCCGCCGTAAAACGCGCAAAGCCCGTGATGTCGAAGTTGAACGGGTCGTCTGCGACACCGGCAAAGAATTTGATTCCGGTCGCAGCGTCGGTTGTCACGACGGGGTCGGGAGGGGTCGGGTTGAGAGTCGGAACAGTTCCGGGCGCGGTAAATGTCTGCCCCGTCGAAAATGCAATTGTCGCCGTCTGCACTTGTGTGCTTGCAGTCTGTTTTGGCGTAAAGGTTACGTCGATAAAGATGTCGGGCCGCGGGTCGCCCGTATTTTCAATCTCAAAGCGATAACGCAGGTTCTCGTCAAAGACGCCGAAGTTGACCATCTCGTTGGGAACGATAAAGCCGTTAATTGTACCGGCGATGATGACCTTTGTGTTGTCGGCGGGATCGAGAAAGATGTATGTGTCGGCGATATCCGCGCCCCGGTCGTTTGCAAGAAAGGGCGCATCACCGTGATCTGCCGCGCGACCCGGCGCGAGCAGAAGCAAGAAGGATGCGGTCAAGGTCAATGCGATTAGTGCAACTCTCTTGCTTTTTGGTCGGTACATGATCTCGTCCTCATTGAATGTATCGTGCAAAGAAAATTAACCATAGAGAGACCGCAGACACAGTTTTCTTCATCAACTATGTCTGCGGCGTCTGCGGTGGTTAATCATGTCTCTAGTAATCCTAAAGATTCGGGCTGCGCGGGAACTTCAAAAACGGCAGACGCGTGCCGCGCACAATGAATTGATCTGAGCGCATTGCAACGGGCGGAGCAAATCCGCTTGCGCCAGCCGCAGCGATGATATCGTCTTGATCAATGCCGTCACCGCTGATGCCGATTGCGCCAACCAGCTCGCCGTTTTTGTAAAGCGGCACAGCCCCAGCAAAAATTTGCAGACCGTTCGGCAGTTGCGGCAACGGCGTGCAGCGCACGTTTGCACCGACAAGCGAGGCAACCAGATTTGTCGTAATCAAATCGCTTTGGAGTCCGATGTTAAAGACGTTCCACTCGCCGATCTCCGTGCTAAACGGGCCGGACGGCGTATTGTCGATTCCGTCTGGATAGAACGGACGATGAAGAAATCCGATTGCGCGCTCGCTGAAAGCGACAGAGCCGTTGAGAGCCAGACCATCCGCCACAGCACGATTGACGTAAGAATCCATCCCGGCGGAGCGGAGCAGCGCACCCGCATCCGCGCGCGAGAAGAATGCGGCGGAGCGAGCCTTTTGTGCAGACACATCGAAGCCGAACACGGGCGCGTCCGACGTGCGAAAGATGCCGAGCACTTGCCCCTCAACATCAACCACTGCAATTGAGACATGCGCGTGACTGCCGAGCGGCTGTCGGATGGCAGCGCGCGTGATCTCGGCCTGTCGCGCGGCGTTGCCGATAATCGTCGTCACATCTGACGAAGTCAGACGATTTGTCGAAGCACTCGAACTGCTAATAAACGGAAAGAAGCGTAAATCAGCCGCGCCGCCGACTCCGCCAACCGTTGTCGTTACAAAGGCCGAAGGCTGAGCCGCACGCAAGGGAAAGAACGGATCGAGCTGGCCGGGCAATTGATTAAATGGAATTGTGACGGGACGCGGCGCGTCTGCTTCCGCGACGTTAACGTAAGGCAGACGTACTCCCTCAACGAGAATGTTGTCGCCGCGAATCAAACCGGGCGGCTCGTAGCCGCGCCC
>CBDUCU010000115.1:0-9377 GCA_965365725.1 uncultured bacterium
CAGTTTCTTGGTCACGCAGGGCTTACGAGCTACGACCAGGTACTTTTTCATCTGAAGAACAATCAGTTACGAAAACAAGGAGGTCTTAACACAGAACGAATGATTATCTCAGAAACAGCTGACTTTCTCTCGAGAATCCCAGAAGAGTATAGCGACTTGTATACAACTGCTCCGCACGGAGAGATTCTTTTAATACTTGAAGCAAAAACAGAGAAGCGCACGGCAGGCCAATATCGCGTGCCGATTGCTACTGCCTTAGTCGAGAGAGTTTCCGTTGTGGTGTAAACGCACGAAGGGCGTGGCTGATCAGGCCCAATAGGTGCGGTCAAGCGATCGATAGCCGACCGCCTCAGCGACGTGAGCCTGAAGTATCTCGCTGGAATTGTCGAGGTCGGCGATAGTGCGACTGACTTTAAGGATTCGGTCAAAGGCGCGCGCCGAGAGTCCGAGACGCGTCATGGCTTGCTCAAGCATCCGCTCGCTTTCCATATCCAGACGACAATAACGGCGAATCAGGCGCGTTGACATCTGAGCGTTTGAAAAAACACCGTCGCCGTGCAGACGCTCGTGTTGAAGTTGCCGAGCACGGTTGACGCGCTCGCGTATCGTCGTCGAGCTTTCACCTTCGGGTGTCGTGCGGTCTGACAATTCTTTGAAACGCACGGCCGGCACGTCGATGTGTATATCGATGCGATCAAGCAGTGGGCCGCTGATGCGCCCGACGTAACGCTGTATCTGCAAAGGCGTGCAGCGACACTCGCGCGTCGGGTCATTCCAAAAACCGCAGGGACAAGGATTCATCGCGGCTGCAAGCATAAACGAAGCGGGAAACGTCAGCGTCATCGCCGCGCGACTGATCGTTACCTTCTGGTCTTCGAGCGGCTGACGCAGAACTTCCAAAACAGAGCGGTCAAACTCGGGCAGCTCGTCGAGAAAGAGCACGCCGTGATGCGCGAGCGAGACCTCGCCGGGTCGAGGCATGGCTCCCCCGCCGATCAGTCCTGCATCGCTGATCGTGTGATGCGGCGAGCGAAAAGGTCTTTCTGTGACAAGTCCCGAGCGGCCCGTCAGCCCTGCAACCGAATGAATTTTTGTAAGCTCTAACGCAGCTTCAAACTCAAGCGGCGGCAGGATAGTCGGCAGACGCTTGGCGAGCATCGTCTTGCCTGAACCCGGTGGGCCGATAAGAAGTATGTTGTGGCTTCCAGCCGAAGCGACTTCAAGCGCGCGCTTGACAGCGTATTGACCACGCACCTCGCGGAAATCAACGCCTGCGTTCTTCAATGGCGCAAGCAATTCGGATGGATCCACACGCAACGACGCGGGGCGCTGCTGGCTGCGCAGAGCCGCAATCAACTCGACCGCACCGCGTAAATCGGCGACCGGATAAACCTCAATACCTGAGACGACCGCCGCCTCTTTTGCATTCTCTTCAGGCAGCAGCAAAAACTTTACGCCCGCCTCACGAGCACGTACAGCGATGGGGAGCGCGCCGCGCACAGGACGAATGCGTCCATCAAGCGAAAGCTCTCCGACCGAAAGCATGTCCGTTAAATTATCTGTTTCGTTGAGGTCGCCGTTTGCGCCGAGGATGCCGAGCGCGATTGGAAGATCAAAGCTCGCGCCCTCTTTGCGCACATCAGCCGGTGCAAGATTGATCGTCGTTTTGTGAAAGGGAAAAAAGAAGGCGCTGTTGTTAATGGCTGCGCGAATCCTCTCGCGCGACTCGCGCACGGCGAGGTCTGGCAGCCCGACAATTGTGACCGACGGCGCGGCATCGCTTTCACTGCGAGCAGGAACGAGGTCAACTTCAATGTCAACGAGATCGGCATCGATGCCATAGACGGCGGCGGATTGTGTGCGAAATAGCATAGGCTGTGAGGACGACTGCGTTTGAGCGACGCGCGTGAGACACGCGACGGTTTAAGAGCATTAACGAGGCTTGCGTGCGCGACGTTAAGACACGCCGTAAAAAATATCAAGTGAAAAAGCTTCGGGCGCGCTCTTCAATCAGAAGAGCACGCCCGAAAATTTATCATCGAAGTTGTTCGCTGTTATCTGCGGCGACGCGGTGCTGTGCTGGCAGCCGGGGCCGCGTTCGAGGTTGGAACATTCACCTTCTGTCCGCGCGACAGTTGAGAGTTGGCTGCAAGGCCGTTGAGTTTTGCAACCTCTTCGACCGAAGCGTTGTATTGCTGTGCAAGCTGCGCGAGCGTTTCGCCGCCGCGCGCCGTCACGGTCTTAAGACTTGCGCCGACCGATGAGCCGCGCGGTCGCTCATAAATCTTGTTAGTGATTCTTACATTGCTCGACGGAATGACCAGCCTGCCGCCGCGTTCAAGATTGACGTTGCTGTTCCACTGCTGGAGTTGTGCGACGGAAATCCCTGTGCGGTTCGAGACCGCTTGCCAGTCTTCTCCGGGCGCAACCGTGATTGAGCGCGCCACCTGATCGAGTCGGCCTGCTGGCATGCGCTTGAGAAGCTCAACCGCGACTTTGCCTTTACCGGCGGGGACGCGGATGTGATACGACTCGTTGCCCGGCGAGGTGTCGCGCCTTAATTCAGGATTGATGGCGCGCAACGTGTCAACATGTGAATCCGTCAACCCCGCAAGCAGGTGCAGGCTCGTTCCCGGCGGCACGTTGATCGTGTCGTACTGTCGGTCGATGCGCGGCATACGCTGGACGTTGCGGAAGCCGTAGCGGTCAGGACTTTTTGCGATGAGAATCACCGCGAGAATGTTCGGAACGTAGTTGCGCGTCTCCTGCGCGATATATGGATAGATCGTCCAGAAGTCGGCAACGCCCGCCCGGCGGATGGCACGGTCGATATTTCCCTCGCCCGTGTTGTATGCGCCGATGGCAAGCTCCCAGTTGTTGTAACGGTTGTAGAGCCACTTCAGATACTTGGCCGAAGCGCGCGTCGCTTTCTCAAAGCTGTTGCGCTCGTCAACCCAAGCGGTCTGCCTGAGACCAAAGCGCGCGCCGGTCGAAGGAATAAATTGCCAGAGACCTGAGGCGGCTGCCCATGAGCGCGCCGTCGGTCGCCATGCGCTCTCGACCTGTCCGAGCCAAGCGATGTCCTCGGGCACTCCCTCTTCGCGGAAGATTTCGCGCGCCATTGGAATGTACTGACCCGAACGTCGCAAACCGATTTCCATCGTCGTGCGACCACGACCCTGATAGTAGTTTAGAAACTGCTGGATGAGCGGGTTGGGTGTGAACTTAAAGTCGAGCTTGCTCTTAATCTCCTGCTCGATCTCGGCGATCTTTTCGGGCGAGACATCGTTCTTCTCTTCTTCCGTCAAAACGAGCTTGCTCAGCTCGTCAAGCGGCGAAGGCTCGAACTTTTGCTGGACGAAACCGACTTGAACAACCTGCGCAGTCTGCTGCTGAGCATCGCCCTGTGCCTGCTCGCCTTCTGCGGAAGCGACGACCGTGCGCTGCGGCTGTTGCTGCAACGGAACTTCTTCACGATAGACGCGCTCGACAAGCTGGAGATAATACTCTCGAAGTTTCGGGAAGCCGCGCACGTCAAGCCCGGATTCGAGCACCGCATCGACGGCCTTGTCGAATTCGTCGCGCGCCTGCTCGCGCTTGCCGTCGGCAAGATTGAGTTGTCCCTGTTTGAAATGATTCTCGGCGCGGGCAATGATGGCTAAGATGCGTTGATCTTCTTTCTCAACGTTATTTGGCGTGTCACGAAGGTATGAGTGCTGAGAGACCTGCGCCTGCGAATCGAGCAGAGGGGTAAATATAAAAGCCGCCGACAACGCGGCACTCGTCAACAATCGGGGGAGGCTCGTCTTATTCAATCGTTGATCTCCTTTGAGGTTAAAGCGAATCCACGATGGCAAACCCGCCGGGAAGCGGTTCGCACGAGCGGCATCCACTAAAGCAGAAAAAAGGAATAGATCCCGAAAACACCATCCTTGCGCGAGGAGCCACTAAATGAGTGGCCTACAATCGCGGAGGTTATCACACGGTTTTACGGGGTGTCAAACTTATCTCGTTGTAAATAAAAGGGCAAACGGCTCCCCATTCCAACTGAAAACGCTTTATTTGGGGAACGTTTATAGAGATGAACAAGAAGGCCCGGTGGTTTGCCCAACCGGAAGAAAAACATTGTGATCCAGAAGGGCGCGGCGGGCGGGTCGTAGCTTCATGCATCCGACCCGCCCCTTATCGATCAGGTTAATTTGATGGAGACGGTCTAGATGTGCTGCCTAAATTTAGGCGGCAGACTGTGCCGTAGATTGCGGTGGGCGGGCAGGCCGCGCGGCTGTTGGCGACGTGCGGACGGGTTCTTTGAGCGCTTCGTTAAAAACTTCTCTGACGTGCTCGACAAACACGAGTTGGATTTCCGCAAGAAGCTCTTTAGGAATCTCGTCCAAATCGCGCCTATTCTGCGCGGGTAAGATAATTTTTGTGACGCGAGCGCGGCGGGCCGCCAAAACTTTCTCTTTGACCCCACCGATGGGCAGGACGTTGCCGCGCAGTGTTATCTCACCCGTCATCGCCACGTCTTTGCGGACCGGCCGTTGCGCGAGAACGGAGACCATCGCGGTCGCAAGTGTGATGCCCGCCGAAGGGCCGTCCTTTGGGATTGCGCCTTCGGGGATGTGTATGTGTATGTCGTATTTCTCAAAATCCTCTTCGGGGATGCCAAGCTCGCGTGCGCGCGATTTGGCGTAGGAGAAGGCGGCCTGAGCAGACTCTTTCATCACGTCGCCGATCTGCCCTGTGAGCGAAAGCACGCCCTTGCCTCTGACCCTCAACGCCTCAAAGAAGAGCACGTCGCCGCCGACAGCCGTCCAAGCGAGACCCGTTGCGACCCCGATTTGATCCTTCTTGAGAATCTCTTCGGGCATGATCTTCGGCGCACCAAGAAACTCATGTAGATTCTTGGGGCTAACGCGCACAACTTCTGTGCGACCTTCGGCGATGCGACGCGCAACCTTGCGGCAAATAGTTCCAATCTCACGCTCGAACTGACGAAGCCCCGCCTCCTGCGTGTATTGCTGAACAATGGTTGCTAAAGCCTTCTGCGAGATTTGAATGCTGCGCGTTGTGATGCCGTTTTCGTCAATCTGTTTGGGCAAGAGATGTCGGCGTGCGATCTCGACCTTTTCTTCTTCAGTGTAGCCCGCCAGACGAATGACCTCCATGCGGTCGCGCAAAGCGGGCTGGATGGTTTCGAGTACGTTTGCCGTCGTCATAAACATGACGTTCGACAGATCAAACGTCACGCCGAGATAGTTGTCGCGGAAAGAGTTGTTCTGTTCCGGGTCTAAGACCTCAAGAAGCGCCGAGCTTGGATCACCGCGAAAGTCGGCACCGACTTTGTCTATCTCATCGAGCATGATGGGCGGGTTGTTTGTAGCCGCCTGCTGGAGAGCTTGAACGATGCGACCGGGCATCGCGCCGACGTAGGTGCGCCGGTGTCCGCGTATTTCCGCCTCGTCGTGCAAGCCGCCCAAAGAGAGCCGCACAAACTTTCTGTCAAGCGCGCGCGCAATTGAACGACCGAGAGAAGTTTTGCCGACGCCGGGCGGGCCGACGAGACAAAGAATCGAACCTTTGGGCTTTTCCTTGAGCTTGCGAACGGCTAACGCTTCAATAATGCGCTCTTTGACTTTTTCCAGACCGTAATGGTCTTCGTCTAGAATCTGCTGCGCCTTGATGAGGTCGAGATTGTCCGTCGATGCCTTTGACCACGGCAGGTCAACCATAATCTCCATCCAGTTGCGCAAGGTGGCCGTCTCTGCTGCGTCCGGGTGCATGCGCTCAAGCTTTTTGAGCTGGCGCAAAGCCTCTTCTTCGGCGTGTTTGGGCATCCGCGACTGTTCAATCTTCTCTCGAAACTGCGCGATCTCTTCGGCCAGCTCGTTGCCCTCGCCAAGCTCGGATTGGATGGCCTTGAGCTGCTGGCGCAAATAAAATTCACGCTGCGAGCGGTCGATGTCGGCGCGTGCCTGCGTGTTGATCTCCTGCTGGACGGTGAGAACTTCGATCTCTTTGTTCAAAAGCTCGTTGACGCGTTTGAGCCTGACGGTCGTGTCGGCAATATCGAGGACGCTCTGCGCATCTTCAACTTTCAGCTCAAGATTTGAAGCGGCAAGGTCAGCCAGACGACCTGCTTCGTCGAGATTGGCGACGATTGCCATCACTTCGGGTGAAATGTTTTTGCCGAGGTTTGCCGCCCGCTCCATCGAGCCGCGCACGTTTCTGACAAGAGCTTCAACTTCGAGCGAGCGTTCGGGCGCGGGCAACTCAGGCAACACGCTGACACGCGCCTTCAAAAAATCCGTGTCTTCAACCGACTCGACGCGTGCGCGCGTCAAACCTTGAACCAGTATACGTATGCGCCCATCGGGGAGCTTAAGCATGCGCATGATGACGGCTACCGTGCCCGTCGTGTAGAGGTCTTCGCCAGCCGGTTCTTCTTTGTCGAGATCGCGCTGCGAAACGAGCAGAATCATTCGATTCTCGCCGAGCGCTTCATCAACCGCACGGATAGATTTTTCGCGCGAGACAAAGAGCGGCACAATCATAAACGGATAGATGACGATGTCGCGCAAAGGCAGCACGGGCAGAACCTCAGGGATTTGCAGTTGCTCGCCGCCCCCACCGCCTGCGTCTTGCCCTTCGCCATTCTCATCTCCGTCGATTGTCGCGGGCATAAAAATTTTGTCTTCCAAGTTTTTCTTAAAGCTCCGTTGATAAAATTGATTCTATATATTCCTGAAGCACAAAAAAGACGCTTCAGGACCGAAGTCTTCTCGTTGTCGCCTGAGACGACTTTCACCTTAAACTCCGAGCCGCGTCGCTCTTTGAGTTTTGGCAATCTGATTGTGAGAAGACCGTTTTTCAACTCTGCGCTCGCATCCTTGATATGGATAGGCCAACGCAAAGCAATGACGCGCACAAACCTGCCATAGCTTCGCTCTGTACGTAGATGCGTGGTTGTGCCCTTCGGTGCGCCCTTCATCTTTTTGCCGCTCACGCGCAACTCCGCGCCCGTCAAACCGATTTCGACCTGATCAGCACGCACACCCGGAAGCTCCAAGTAGATCGTCACCTCGCGCTTTGATTCAGAGACATCAACCGGCGGCATCCAAGCCCCCGGTGCTTCCGAAGTAATCGCCTCGCCCGTCTCCTCAAGAATGGCAAAGAGCCTGCGCACGCGTGCGCGCAAACGCTCCAGCTCAATCCTTTCAAGTCCGGTGGTGTGGACGGCTTTACTCATAGTGATAAGTGACGAGTGATGAGTTAAGAGATTCAAACTCATTACTCATCACTATTTTTTCGCCCCCGAACGCGTGCGCACCAAAGTCTTTAGCTCTTGCATGAATTCGGTCACGTCTTCAAATTCAAGATAGACCGAGGCGAAGCGGACGTAAGCCACCTTATCAAGTTCCTTGAGACGGCGCATAATCATCTCGCCGACCTTTGAGGTGGGCCGCTCACGTTCGGGCGATTCCTGCACGTATTTTTCGATTGAGTTGACGATAGCGTCGAGCTTGGCCGATGGAACGGGCCGCTTTTCGCAGGCGCGTAAAAGTCCGGCCATCACCTTGTTGCGGTCGAAGGGTTCACGGCGGCCGTCCTTTTTGACGACCATGTAAGGAATTTCGTCGATGCGCTCGTAAGAGGTGAAACGCCTCTCGCAACGCAGGCATTCGCGGCGGCGGCGTATTGAATCGCCCTCGCGCGATTCACGCGAATCAACGACCTTGTCCTCAAGATAAGCGCAAAACGGGCATCTCATAGAAACACTCCGCTACTTTTGAAGATGTAAAACCTTCTCGACAGAAAACAGTCCTATCTTACTCCCCCATTCCTCGCACAAAAAAATTCTCTCTTCTTTAACCGTCCTTGTTCTCCGGAAAAACTTTTGCTTGCAAACAGAGTCGCAATTTAAGTCGTTTCGCGCACGCTCGATTCAAATAACATGGGTCGCCTGTGAAGTCTCACCCGGATGCTTCGACTCGCGCGAGGCTTTGCCGACATCGGCTCTCGCGGCTTCGGCTTCGGCCTCTGCTTTCTCGGCGGCGACAAGCTCGCGCAGACGCGCAACGCTCACGTCGCTGCGTAGAAAATAGTAGATGCCGAAGAAAAGTGACGCGCCAAAGACGACGAGATGAAGAACTATCGTTGCCGCCTTCGCCTCTGTCTCTGCGATACCGAGATAAGCAGTCATGCCGTGAGCCGTCGCCGTGTGATACGTGCCGGCTCCGCCGCCCGGAGTCGGCACGAGCGACCCGACAAGCGACCAGCCAAGCACAAACACGGTTGCGCTCATCCCAATTGGCAGATCGAACGCACGCAGCACAAGCATGTTTGCAATCGCAATCGCAATCCACAAAGCGGCCGTCCATCCAGTCGTCACCAGAAGCTCGCGCGCGTCAGTCAAAACACCGAGCGTGCGTGCCAGCTGTCCGACAATGCCGGTCAGAATTTTTCCGGCGCGTTCGATTGATTTCGGCTTTCCGTCGAGCCGTTTATTTATCCAGGTGATGGCAGCTTCGGCATGGCCTTTGAGCCAGATTAGAAGTCCTATCCCGACAAATGCCCCGACGAGAAGCACGAGACCCGCCGTGCGTATGCGCGAGTAGGCAGCATTATCAACACCCGGCAGATCAAGAAACAGAAGATTAGCTGCAAAAAAGATGATGACGGCGGTCATGTCATAAATGCGCTCGACGGCGATGGTCACAAAGGCCGCGCTCGGGCGCACCTTCGGGTCGCGCAAAGGCAGAACCGCAGGCCGGAGCACTTCGCCCACGCCGCGCCCGGCCAGAAAGATCGCGCTAAAGCCCATCGTCGTTGCAGCAAACGCTTCTCGGACAGAAGCGCCGGGCGCAAGCGGTTTAAGGAATGCGCACCAACGAAGAGCACGAATCAGATATGTGAGCCAGACAAAGACGACCGCCAAGGCAATCATTCGCCAGTCGGCGCGGCTGATTGCCGCCGACACTCCGGCCCAGTCGAGGTCGCGTCCGAACCACCAGAGCAGCAGCGCGGCCATCAGGCAGAGGAGGATAAATTTTAGATATTTGCGCAAGCGTTAAAATTTCTGGCGTGAAAAATCGAAAGGAAGCTTTATTACCTCTTCTGCCCTATGCCGTCTCGCAACCTAACCCGGAGGCAGCTTTTCTTGACGCTTAAGTTCACCTGACCTCAAGATGTGGTATGAACAGTTTAAGGCTATAATATTAGCTGCGTACGCGCAAGGCAGTAATACGGTGAGCAATAAGCAGTAAGCAGTGAACGGTCGGATTCAAGCCTGCCACGTTTCTTTAGCTTGATTTCAGAGTCTTTGGCAGCATCGCGTCTGTCATCAATTGCATACCGCTTACTGCTTATCGCTCACT
>CBDUCU010000116.1:0-9321 GCA_965365725.1 uncultured bacterium
ATCCAGGCCGCGCTCGCGGACCTCGCACGCTACCCCGACGGCAATGGCTTCGAGGTCGCGCCCCGCCAGCCCGCCGTACGTTGGGAAGCCTTCCGTCAGGATGAGCAAATCCTTCTCGCGCTGCGCAAGCCCCTCTTCATTCGTGCAGAGAAATCCGCCGATGTTTGCGAGGCCGTCTTTTTTCGCAGACATCGTGCAGCCGTCGGCATATGAAAACATCTCGCGCGCAATCTCTTTGACTGACTTTGCGCCGTAGCCCTCTTCGCGCAGCTTGATAAAGTAGGCGTTTTCGGCAAACCGGCACGCGTCGAGATAGAGAGGAATTTTGTATCGAGCGCAGACCTCTTTGACCTCGCGGATGTTAGCCATCGAGACGGGCTGCCCGCCCGAAGAGTTGTTCGTCACCGTCAGCATCACGAGCGGGATGCGCTCAGCGCCGACACGTTCAATCAGCGCGTGCAGCGCCGCAACGTCCATGTTGCCCTTGAACGGATGATACGTAGAGGGCGTGCGTGCTTCGGCGATAGGCAGATCGACGGCCTCTGCTCCGGCATACTCGGCGTTGGCGCGCGTCGTATCAAAGTGCGTGTTGTTTGGAACTACCGAGCCGGGACGGCACATCACGGAGAAGAGGATGCGTTCGGCTGCACGACCCTGATGCGTGGGAATTACATAATTGAAGCCGAAGATGTCGCGCACGCTCGACTCAAAACGATAGAAGCTTGCGCTTCCGGCGTAGGATTCGTCGCCGCGCATCATCGCCGCCCATTGCTCGCTCGACATCGCGCCCGTGCCGCTGTCGGTCAGAAGATCGATGATGACCTGTTCGGCCTTGATGAGAAAGAGATTGTAACCGGCCTCGCGCAAAAGAGCTTCGCGCTCCTCGCGCGTCGTCATCCTAATCGGTTCGACGACCTTGACGCGGAAAGATTCGATGATTGTTTTCATGTCTCGAAATAGAAGCTATCAGCTTAGGCGGTCTGTTCAGTGCTGTCGTCTTCGGGAGCGAGTCCGTCGCCGATCCAGGTCATCGCGCGCATCGTGGCTGGAAGACCGATGGTTGTAATCCCTAAGACGGCGACGTGCTTGATCTCTTCAGACGTGAGTCCGGCGGACAGAGCATTGCGCACGGCAGAGTGAGTTCCGCCTTCCAAACCAGCGCCGACGGCGAGCGCGAGTTTGACAAGGCGACGCGTGCGCTCGTCAAGCGGCCCGGCTTCGTGGCAGCGCTCGCCCAAATGATTGAAGGCCCGCCAAACGTCCGCATAGTCTTCTCTGAAAGCTTTGACCGGTGGAGGGAGATCAGTGTGCATAACTTCAGTCGCTCCTCTTCTTGTAAGCTAAAGATACTCTTGAGCGCGCAATTTATCACAACCATCACGAGCGTTACGACAAACCGTATATCCTAAATTTTAATGATTATCCGTTTCGGGCGCTGAAATAATAGATTTCGCAGTCTTGAGAAGCCGTTTGAAAGTGGTCTGCATCTGACAGGATGCCTGTGGCCTTAGCGCAGCATGGGCGACGAATCGGCTACGGCGGAGTGAAATGTTTGCTACGGCTCTCTTACTGAACTTCAAAGCGAAGCAGAGAGTCGTTTACCTACCAGATCGTACCTGCTTACAGACAGCCATCGCACGCGCTCAGACGCATGCTCCCGGCACGTCGATGGTCGAAAGTTGCGTGCGATTTCAAAATAATTGCGGCGGGGTTTGACAACGTTTCTTGTGAGCTTCGCGCATGGCGAGATAGACGGGGTCAGCAAGTAGCGCGTCGAGTCGCTCCCGAAAGATTTTCGCGCTCTCCAATTTCTCCGCGTCGCGGTCGGCGGGAGCAACCGCGCGTCCGTGCGCGCCGCTTTGGCCACGCTTCTCAGTGGGGACGCGACCGACGTACTTTTTCCCCGTCCGGTGATTGGCATAACGCATCGAGCGCGTCCAGCCCATCTGAAGATACTTGCGCGCCATGTCCATCCCGACGAAATCTGCCGCCGCCTTGTAGCCTTCGTAAAGCTCGAAGATTTTGGCCGCCGATGCGCGCGCCGCTTCCGGTGTTTTGAATCGCCAGTGAGGAAGAATCTCGCTCTTATACGGCTCGACGAGCAGCACGCCCTGCTCGCCGCGCCCCACACGGTACAGCTCCGGACGCTCGCGGAAATTGATCTGTTCGAAGTCGAGCGTGTAATCAAACTTCATCTGACGGCTATCGCCTTCTTTGATGTTGGACGCGCATCTTTATTTCAACTCGAGCTTTTCGTTCTCTCCCATCTGCGCCGGCTCGCCCCTGACGAGCGAAGTGACAAAACCGACGGCGTGAGCGAGGATTGACTGCGAGCTATCCCAATACTCTGCGCGCTCGACCGTCACCTTAAGCAGCGCGATGTCAGGCGTGTCCACACCTTCGGGAAACCATGCGCGCAGTTGCGGCTGCCATAGCTCTTCGATCTTCTCGCGGTCGCGCACGACTTCGGCCTGTCCTGAGAGCGAGGCATACTGTTGTCCGTCAACATCCGCAAAACTGGCGCACACTTTCGGCGTGCGCCCCACTTCGTCCACCTTGTGCGATGAGCCGTAGGTGAAGAACCACAAGTCACCGTCGAACTCGATCTCGCCGTTATTCGACATCGGACGGCTATGCAAATTGCCGTTCTCATTCACGGTCGTCAGCATGCAGATGTCAACAGCTTTGACTATCTCGCGCAGCTTTTTGATTTTCTCCCCCTGCGTACTCGCCTCGCTCATCTTCGTCCCTCCCGCTTTTTGTTCGCCTTGCCCGAATACTATTAACACGTCGGCCCGCATCACGCCAAATCATGGTGCACGTTTTGAGCGTTTTTGGCCTAAAATCGGTTAAAATTTTATTGGAAATTATTAAGTTTTGGAAATTTATTGCTCGATTTGAGCGATTGTAAATCACTGCTTTGGGTGCTCTAACCAGATTGATAGGAGAACGGGAAACAGGCGGCAGTTGTGTGCAAAGCTGCGCCGTCGCGGAATCTATAGTCGCGGAATCTATAAATGAGAAAAGGGGCACGCAAACATATCTGTTGCTTGCGTGCCCCTTTGAGAAAATCTAACGCGCGTTAGAAGTTCAGTTTCAGACCAAACTGGAATTGGCGCGGGTCGAAGGCGGCGGTCGGACGGCTGTAGAAGCTTCCGCCCCCAGAGCGTTGGTTGAAGGCGTTGACATCGCTAAAGAAGGGCGAGGCGGCGGCCTCATTGAAACGGTTAAAGAGATTGAAGCCTTCGGCGATGATTTGCAGGCGAACTTTTTCGGTAAAGCGCACCTGTCGCGTGATGCGCAGATCGAGCGAGGCATAGCCGTGCGTGATGCCGCGATTGCGTCCAAGATTGCCCGAAGTGAAAGCGGGCGGGATGACGAGCTTGCCATCGGCGGCGACATTCGGACGGTCGGTCTGCTCGGTCTGATCGTTGTTGGTGTCAAACCCTGTCAGGATGTTGAAGGGACGGCCTGAAGAGGCTTCAAAGATCGGCGCGATAATGAAATCCGAGAGCACGCGGCGGAAGCCTGAAGCCGTGCGCCAGGAGTCAGGCGAGACGACGACGCCGCTAAAGACAAAGCGATGACGCTGGTCAAAGAGCGAATCCGAACGGTCTGCGCGAAGGTTGCCCGCGTCCTGCGGGAGCAGCAATGTCTGTAAGTCGGATGAGTCGTCAATCGAGTGCGCCCAAGTGTAAGAGGCAAGGAACTGGAAGTTGTTCGAGAAGCGTTTCTTCAACTCGAAGTTTCCGGCGTGATAGACGGAGTTGCCGTCGGAGACTTGCGCGTTTACGTCGCCGAAAGTTGAGACTGGGCCGGGTCGCGTCAGACCATTGCCGATCAGCGAATCGAAGGTCGTCTTCGAGATGCCGAGCGAGCGCAGGAAGAGATAGTTCGGGCCGGCGGGACGGAAGAAATTGGCCGCCGCCGGAAGAATGATGCGCTGGCCTGCGGCGTTCTGCGCAATCACGCCGGGAATAATCTGCGTCGCGCCCGGACAAGAGGCGGGGCTGAAACCGAGTGCGGCGTTGATGGGCGCGCCGGGTTGCGCGATGGTCGGGTCAACGCCGAAGCAGCGACGGAAGTTTTCGCGCAGGGCAACGTTGTTGACTTGGTTAAAGTTTGTAGGATGCGGCAAGTGATGAGCGCCGACAAAGATGTATGCGGCTGACGCAGACATGTCTTTGCCGATCTGCCGTTCGATGGAGAGATTGCCCTGTTTGGCGTAAGGGTATTCGAAATCCTTCGAGACGGGCAGAGGGAACGGAAGCGCAGGGCCGAAGCCGGGGAAGGTCTGATCGTCGAAGCGTTGGAAGCCTTGCAGGTAATTCGTGCTAGCGGCCACGCCGGGCGTGCAATTTACGCCGGCGACAGCGCCCGTAAAATTGCACGGAACGACTGTGCCTTGAAAAATCTGCGCGGCGTTGATGCGCTCGGTCGGCGAAGGGCTTCCCGGCCCGAAAGCGCCCTGCTGCTGTTGCACGTTGTCGGCGATGTCGGAGTTAAAGGCGATGGCCAGGAGCGGGTGATCGTAGAAGAGTCCGAACGCACCGCGCACGACCGTCTTGCCGTCGTTGGTGATGTCCCAAGCAAAGCCCGCGCGTGGCGCGATGTTGTTTTTGTCGCGCGGGAATCCCTGCTGGACGTTAAAGAAATCCTGTACGGATTGAATGTCTGCGGCGGTGAGCACGATACCCGATAGCGGATCGGCAAAGCCCGACGGCGCGATTTGATCGGTGTGCTCGTAGTCGTAGCGCACGCCGTAGTTCAAGGTCAGGTTGTGTCTGACCTTCCAGGAGTCTTGCGCAAAGACCGCCATCGGAATGTTCTTCAAGTTGCTCGTCGGATTACCAAAGCCCTGTACGAAGGAAGACGGAACGCCAAGCCCGTAATGCTGTACGGGAGTCAACTGCGGAGCACCCGCCGGAACTGGAAAGAGTCCGCCAAAGAAGTTGTAGCGACCGGCGAAGTTAAGCTGAAAGTCTGCGTTAACGCCGATGTGCGCGATGTCGCCGCCAAACTTGAAGGTGTGGTTGCCTGCAACGACGTTGACAAAGTCTGTGAACTGAAACCGCGTCTCGCGTCGAATGACGGGCGAGAACAGTTCGCGCCCGAAGAAAGCGGTGCCGAGAATGTTGACGGCGACAGAATCGTTGTTCTGCGAAAGAAACTCCGCGTGACGCGTGCCGAAGTTAAAGCGCGCCTCGTTGACGACGGCGTTTGAGAGCGTCGAAGAAACTGTCGCGACCGCGGCCCAGTCTCTCAGTTTCTGGATACCTGTGCGCGATACGTCGTTTTGTCCGAGCGATTGGTTTTGCGATTCGTTTTGAATGCCCGTGATCTCGCTCGGATTGTAGTTGGCGCGGAAGGTGAACTGATTACTTTGGTTGATCGTGTGGTCGAGACGGATCGAGCTAAAGGTCGTGTCTTCGGAGATTGGGAAGACGCGTTGCAGTCCGAGCAAAGGTCGAAAAGATGCGGGAAGTCCCGCAGCGTTGACTACGTTGAAGGGCACGGGCCGACCGGTTGCGAGGAAGCGCGAGCCGATGACAGCTCCGAGAGGAAGGCCGGGGACGGTGCCGGTGTTCCGCAATGGGTTCGAACCGGTTAGCGCCGTCGTGCCGCCCGACGATGCCGCATAGGCGTAGGCGATGGCTGCCTGTATACGCGCTGCGACACCCGATGCCAGCTCCTGTTGTATGAAGGATCTCTGCGCGGAAGTGATGCGGCTGAAGGTCTGCGTCCCGATGCCAGGTATGTTTATGTCAATGCTGTTGGTCAGATCGCCAATGACATCGCTCGTGAAGAAACCTGTCTCTTGACGGCGGCGCTGCTCGAACGAAACAAAGTAGAACATCTGATCTTTGACGAGCGGGCCGCCGAGCGTCGCGCCGTACTGGCCGCGCGTAAACGGAGCTTTCTTATCCGGGTCGTTATCAATGATGGGCGCAAGCGCGTTGCGCGCCTGAAAGCTCTTGTGCCGGATGAAGCCGAAAATATTTCCGCGCACATCGTTTGATCCCGACTTGGTGACGACGTTGACCACGCCGCCCGAAGTGCGTCCAAACTCAGGCGCGTAAGAATTGGTCACGACCTGAAACTCTTGCACGGCCTCTTGCGAGATGGTCGAGCGCGAGGCGTTGATCGAGTTGTCGGTGTTGTCTGCGCCGTCAACCTGCACGAGCGTTGAGCGACCGCGCTGGCCGCCGATATTGATGCCTGCCGTGGGGGCTGGGCCGATGGGCCGCCCGTTGTCACGGCTGACGGTCGAGATAGTGAGCGCAAAATCGGTCGCGCCGCGCTGGTTGATCGGGAGGTTGTCGATGCGTACTTCCTCGATGGTGTTGGCAACTGCGGTGCGCGACGTTTCGACGACTTCGGTCGATGCGCCCGTCACGGTGACTGTCTCGCCGATGCCGCCGACTTCGAGCGCCACGTCGAGTTCGCCCTGCTGCCCCACCGTCAGCTTGACGGTCGGCGCGACGGCGCGCTTGAAGTTTGCAGCTTCGACCGATACGTCGTAGTCGCCGGGCGGCAAGTTTGTAATCGCGTAAAAGCCTTCGTTGTTGGTCGTCGTAGTGCGCGTCAGATTCGTGGCCGTGTTGCGGGCCGTGACGGTCGCGTTCTGAACAACCGAGCCTTGCTGGTCACGGACGAACCCGCGCAGGTCAGCAGCGTTTGATTGCGCCTGCCCGAAACTTTCCGGAGCGGCGGCGAACAGACACAAGGCGACGAGCACGAGACTGAAGGCGGATGTGACAAAGGGCCGCCTGAAGGGGAACGCACGCATGTTTTATTCTCCTTGAGAAGCGAAAAAAATCTTAGTGATTGAAGTTATTGCGTCGAGCACGGCGCGGGCAGTTATTTTGCGCGCCCGCTAAATTTCAGCCGTCGTCCACTGCGGGAGATCGTCTTTACTGAAGATGGACATCGGCGCGACCAGTTTCTTATTCATTCGGAAAGTTTTTTTATGTCGCGCGCGGAAAGTGAAGCCAAAGTCGCCGCCCGGCAATCGATAGCCGCCATCTTCGACTCTTGCGACGACTTTGTACCGCACAATGAGGTCTTCTGGCAAGAATATTGATAAATGCGCCGATGCCGATTGTCTCTTGTCAGAATTTGTAGCTGCAAAACGATGCTTCAAGGTATGTTTACGATGCTGAGTCAAACGAAGCGCGCGTCGAGCGCGCAAGTTGACGGCGTAGTTTTATGCTTGTGCCGAGCGCAAATGCGACCGTTTCGACAAAAGGCGCGGGAGCGAAGGCCACGCGACGCAACCATCCGCACAGACGAAGCCGAGCGCCAAAACGCGCCTCATAATGTGCGCGATAGTCGTGCGACAAATCATCAAGCGCGGCGCTTTCAATCTCAACCTCTCTATTTTGTCGTTTGCTCATCCACTTCAAAACTGTTTGGGCTGCAAGCTCGCCGCTCTCAAACCCCATCAGCATTCCGCTTCCCGTAAACGGGTCGATGAATGATGCCGCGTCGCCAACTGCCATCAACCCGGGCGCGGGCGCGGGTTCGCGCCGCCCAAAACCTTCGAGCGCGACGCTCAACCAGGATGTTGCGACGCGCGCAGCTTTGAGCGTCTGCGCGGCGCGCGCGTTTCTCATCAGAACTTCGCGCATCACACGCATAGGGTCGCTTGCGCAAGCGCGCACTTCAGAAGCGCGTACGATAAAACAGAGATTGCTCAGGCCTCCTTCAATCGAATTCAGTCCGCCGTAACCGCCGCGATAAAAATAGATTTCACACTTACTCTTCGCACCATGCGCGCCCTCAAGATGTGCTTTGAAGGCAACAAGAGGCGCGCGCTTCTGTTTTATTTGCTCTTTACTATCACGCTCGACGAAGCGCGCGAGCGTGCGCGCGCGTCCCGTCGCATCAATCGTTACGTCGGCGTACAGCTTGATTGTCTCGCCTCTTTGATTCAAGCGAACTCCTCGCACGCAGCCGTCATCAAGCAGAAGCCCTGTGGCCTGTGCTTCCTCAATCACTTCCACGCCAACTGCACGCGCGCGCTCAAGAAGTCTTGCATCCATCTCCGCGCGACTCAGCCCAAGCGCATGCGTTGCGTCCGCGCCGCCAAACCATGCGCTCGACACTGACGCGCAACGACCCGCGCGCGTGTAAAAGATCGTCTCGTCAATTCGTGCGCCGCCTGCAAAAGACATCTCTTCCCCCGCGCCGAGCCGCGCAAAGTGTGCAAGACATTCGGGCGAGATAAATTCGCCGCAGAGCTTCGGGCGCGGGAAACGCACGCGCTCCGCAAGCAGCACGCGCGCCCCGCCGAGGCCCAGGTGAATCGCCGCGCTTGCGCCCGCCGGCCCGCCGCCGACGATGATCGCGTCATATTTTTGTAAAGAGGAGTTCATTCGGCTTTCAAAAGATTTGAAAGAAGCGACCGCAATCGTCAAGACCACCGACTTGCGCTCAAAACCAAACGATAAGGAAATCTTCGCTTTACTAAAATGCCGGTCAGCCCTGCCTGCGCCGCCAAAGTTTGTAGCTCGCGCGGCGTGAATCCGCGCAGGATCGAGAGCGCGCCGTCCTCGCGTATCAGACGGTTGTGTAAAAACAGACGTGCGACGGTCGTATAAAAAAAGTATGCGATGCGGTGTCTGTGCAGATCGATAACAAAGATGCGACGGCGCGCGACGCGCGACATCTCTTGCAGGAGCGAAACAACGCCCTCATCCCGAAAGTGGTGCGTAAACAATGAGCACATCACATAATCAAACGATTTGTCTGCAAATGGCATCTTTAACGCGTCGGCGCGCACCGCAGCGATCTCCTCAAACTTCCCCGATTCTTCGAGAATACTTGCAGCCGAACGCGCGTTTAATTCCAATCCGACAAGTCTCGTTTTCAAATCCCCTTCCCTTGCCCACACAGCCGACGCGCGCAACAATTCGCCCGAGCCTGCGCCCACATCAAGCAGAGAAAAACTTTTTACGCCGTCGGCTGCAATCAAGGCGAGCACGGAACGTCTGAGCGCGCCTACATCGCCAAGCCAACGATTGACTCTGCGAAGCTCAACCAGACAGCCTTCATATTCTTCTGCCGTGTAGTCGCCCCGGTCGATATGCTCAAGCTCAAGGCTGCGCCGGTCAAAGCGTCCACGCAAACTTCGATCTATGGATTGACTTGCCACTAGGTTTGAGATTGAAAATACGCGCTCATCAGAGACTCGCTCTCGTAAGACTCAATCGCGTCTGAGTCTCTCAACGATGAGCGCGCTGTTTTTCGACCCGAACCCAATGCAATTGCAGAGCGCCACGTTGACGCGGCCCTCGCGCGCGCGGTTGGGCGTGTAGT
>CBDUCU010000117.1:0-9310 GCA_965365725.1 uncultured bacterium
GTTCCAGCGTTTTCGACGCTGGGGTCACCATTCGACGCGCGTCAGCCCGCCGTTGAAAGCGAGATGGCGATTGACGCGGACGGAGTTTTTGACCTCGAAGCCGTAGGCGCGGCTGGGGCCGGCGAATTCGATTGAGCCGTCGTCGGGGATATAAACCTGCTGGTTCGAGTTGTCGATGAGAAACAGGTCGGCGCTCAAAGAGACGCGTTTGAAGGTGTGCGACGCGCCGAGCTGATAGAAATCGGTCGTCGCAATCTTTGGGCTTTCGGGCCGTCGGGCAACGCCGCGCGCATCCTGACTGCTGATGCCGCGACCGTAATTGAAATGTAAGGTAGCGGGGAAGTCGTGCGAAGGCGTGTAAGCGACGGCGGCTTTTGGTTGGAAGCGACCGGCTGTTTCCGCGCCCGAGAAGACAGGACGAATCAGATCGTCAATATGAAAGCGAAAATAGTCGAAGCGCAATCCGCCTTCAATGTGAAGACGATTCTCAAAGAGATCGACCGCCTGTTGCACATACAGACCGCCGTTTGCGACGCGCGCGCGCGCATCCGTCAGCAGAAAGCAAGGGCTGTTGAAGCGGTCGGGAACGCCCGGTTGCGAGGGGTTGTCTGCAAATGGACAATCCTGTGCGACAGTGCGAGATGCGTCGGCGCGATTGGGCGCGCGGTTGATCGAAGGATAGAGGCCGACGCGAGTTTGAAAAGCTTGAAAATTTCCGCCCGCGATAAGCAGCGCGCGCGCGCCCATGATCGTGTGCGGGCGAACGTACTGCGCGTTTGCGCCCTGTTGCAGACGAGAATCGTGTTGTTGAATCTCGTCGCCGAATTCGGGGTCGGCCAGAAAGAACGTAAAATTCGACCACAGATCAAAGAGCGAGCGCGTCACAAATCCGTCGAGCTTAAAGACGCTGCCCTCTTCAAACTCGCGTCGATAATATGCGCTGAGCATGCCGTTGCGGACGCGCCCGCCGTTGTCCGGGTCGATAAAGCCGAAGCGGTCAAGCCTTCCCGCAGAGACTTCATCGAGCGGAATCTGTCCCGAAGAGAAAAAGTCGTTGCGTCCGAAGTTGAGCTTGAGTCCGACCGCCGACCTTGCATCGAGGTCGCGCGTGTAGCTGGCCGTCAAGTTGTCGCGCCGGTAACGCAGGGGGCTTAGGAAAGGGCCGTCCGTGCGCGACGCTTCGTAGGCAACGAATCCCAACGCCTTTTCGAGCGCGGGACTATAGGCGAAAAATCCCCGAAAGGTATCGAACGAGCCGCCCTGCACGCGCGCAGTCAGCACGTCGGAAAGCGTTTCGCGCGTCCGTACATGGACGACACCGAGACCAGAGAAGTCGCCGTATTGCGCGCTGAACGGGCCGTTGAGGATGTCAACTTCTGAGACGAGTTCGGGCGTGAGACTTTTTAGCTGGCCGAGATATCCTTGACCATGACCCTGCGTGGCAAAGTTCTGCTGCACGTCGTCAACCAAAACCTTCAAGCCGCCGAAAAGCCCGCCGTGATCCATGTTGAAGCCGAAGCGTCGAACTTCGAGAGATTTGCCGCCGCCTTCATGCTGGCCTGCGTTGATGCCTGCGGCGAGCGTGTCAAAGAGCTGATCGTCGCGCGCGAAGAGACTGCCGCGATAGATTTCTTCGTTGCGTCGCTCGATGCCGGGAACGAGCGATGAGTCAACGATGACGACGCTTTCATGAATCGGCGGCACGACGTAATCAATCACGAGACGAAGGCTCGTGGCCTGTGCGCCGACGGCGATTTGGCGGACGAGCGGCGCGATGTTTTCGCCGGAAACTTCCAGCGTCAAAGCTTCGCCGTCCGGCGCATCGAGACGAAAAGTGCCTTCGCCGTCGGTCTGTGTTCGCGTCTCGCCGGAGGCGAAGCGCGCAACGACAGACGCGCCGGGCACAAGCTCATTTTGTTGGGAGACGATTACGCCGGAGATAACTCGCACGCCTCGACTTGATGTTTGAGCGGATGATGTTGCGAAACAGACGAGGAGGAGAGTGACTCCGACAAACACGCGCGGGATTTTTGAATTCGGACTTCTTGCCTTTTTCTTCATAAAGAGCCTGTCAAAAGTCTCGTCGCTCAGAAAGGGTGTAAATACAAATTATTTGAAGGCGAGCCATAAAAAGAGCATTAAGCCTGTCACGCTCAGGACAGCGACAAACGGCGCGCGCGACCAACCCTTTAGAACAAATGCGGAGCAAAAAGAGCATCGAAGTGCGGAACGTGGGATGCGCGCCTGACAACGCATACAAAATCTTCTTCGCTTTTCAACCATGATCAAGGGTCTCATGTAAAAATAGTTGCGGGTGGATGCAGCACAAACGAACGCCCGCAAAGTGCGACCAAACAACGCTCACAAAGATTGCGTCATTCTGCGGAGACGGCGGCGAGAGCGCGTCGCGCCTCGACGGCTTGGAGCGCGTCAAATGACGGGTTGATCTCAAGCGCGCGCTTGAGATGGGTAGCTGCGGCGCGCGGGTCATTGAGCGCGCGAGCGATCATGCCGGCGTGATAGTGAAGCCGAGCGTCGCGCGTGCCGAGCCGCAGTGCTTCGTCCATCGCGGTCTTTGCCTCGGCGAAAAGTCCCTTTTTGTAGAGCGCCCATGCGAGCGCGTCACAGGTGTAAATATCTTTGCGCCGCGCACGCTCTTTGCGCGCGAGCGCCAGCGCCTCGTCAAGATTCACATCATGATCCGTCCAAAAATAGACGAAGTGATGCCAGTCGCTTTCGGCGGCGGCGTTTGCGCGCTCAAGCGACTCAAACTCCGCATAATACTTTTGCGCTTCATCCTTGCGGCCCATCGTCATGTAAATGTCGCCGATGGCGAGCGCGGCATCCGCCGAGGGAGCTTTCTCGTGCTCGCGCCGGTAGATTTCCAGTGCGCCGTTGCGGTCTCCATCGGCAAGAAGCAAGCGCGCTTTTGCGTCGAGGGCTGCGCCGTAGTCGGGAAAGATGAAAAGCGCGCGGTCGAACTCGCGCACGGCCTCCGCACGCTTGCCGGAATTCATCAGCGCATCGCCGAGTTGGACGTGACACCAAGCCATCCGTTCAGGGTCTTGCGGGCTGGCCGCTTGCGCGGCAAGCTGCATCGCTTCGATTGCTCCTTCAGTGTCGCCGTGCAGCCAACGCAAGTATGAGACACGCGAATAAGAGGCTGTGTCGGGACGCAGGTCAACCATCCTTTGCGCGGCTTCGACCGCAGACGAGTAATCGCCAAGCTCGACAAAGGCATCGGCCAGCGCGCCGTAGTTGTCGTGATCCTGTGGGTTGATGGTTTGCGCGCGGCGCGCAACTTCGAGCGCCTCTTCAAAATGGTGAAAGGTGAGCAGCAATTTGGCGCGCAATTTGAGCGCATCGTAATTGTCGGGCGCGAGCTTGAGTGAACGTTCGAGCGCCTCGGCGGCTTTGTTGTTGATTGAATAATCGTCCGTCTCGCGCGCCTTCTGCATGTAGGCCGAGGCAAGCAGGTTATAGCCCTTAGCTTCTTTGGGTTGACGCTCGATCAGACCGCGCGCCGCGCGAAGCTGTCGGTCAGCCGGTGTCTGCGGCCCTGACTCTGCTGAGACTGACATGAGAAGCGGATCGGAGCTTGCGCGCTCGGATGAAGCGCCCGAACAGGCGGAGACGAATGCACAGAAGATGACGGCGATAGTCTTGAAGGATTTCTTGAACATGATATTCCCGCTTGTCTTGTGGTTGACGGGGGCGTGTGAATAAGCCGCACGCCCCCGTCAAGAAATTGTCCAGACTCGGTTGCTCGTTAAGCTTTGCTAACAAACCCAGAGCACTGTGATGCTACGGTCGTGGCGTTGGGCTTGGCGACGGACAAGGAGCATCCGGCGTGTTCGAGCACTCGCGTCCGTGGAACGGATTTTCGTAGCCGCTCCAAGGCGAGGCCAAGTAAGGGAACGACGCGCGGAACGGTCTATCGTTCTGTGTCACGCCGTCACCGAGCTGATTGTTCGGCGCTTGGTTGCAACTAGCTGTGCCGCCCGCGCAAGCGTTGCCCGGCAGGAGAACGCCCGCCGCGACGCGGAAGGTGACATCAACCACGTCGTCGCCGACGCGTCTTCCGTTCGGGTAGCCCGCCAAGTCGCCGCCGATTACGCCGAGACGGTTTGGCGAGTTGGTCGCAGGCACGGCCACGTTCAGACGCATCAACTCGGAGGGCACTGCGCCCGGCCCCGCCGACGGGTCTGCCGGGTCGTTCTGCACAGGCGGACGGGTCGCGCCCGGCACGCCCGTCAGGAAGACGCGAACAAGGTCGTTGCGACCTGAAGTCGGTGCATCGAGCACTGGCGGGTAGAGCTGGTTGATTAAATTGACGGGTTCGACGGGACGCGCCGCAGTGCCGCGAACAAAGTCAATGCGGTTTACATCCGTCGCCGGAAGCTGCGCGTTGTAGAGGTCTTTGTCGTTTTCCGAGACGGTCGGCGAAGTGCCCATCGGGATAAACAACTCGTTAAAGAGCGGGTTGGCAAGACGCGAAATCTGTACGCATGAAGCGTCTGCTCCCGGAATGCCTTGACCGTTAGCGCAAGTCCCCGTCTGTGTGACTGTGCCGTTGGTGTTGAGAACGCGCGTCGAAGGACGGCTCGCCGTCGAATAAACGCCGATGATCGCGTTCGGATCGGTCGGCCCTGAGGGCAGCGCGCCCGTCGCGGTCAAAAGCTGCGTCGGAATCTGAATGGCGATGGTGTGGACGTTGTAGCCAGCCGTTGCGTCAACGCCGTTTGAGACCGGCAGAGGAGCGAGGTGCGCGTTGTTGAATGGACGCAGGCCCAAGAGATCGAAGGCCGAGCCGAGATCAACATAAAAGCCTTCGTCGCGTTGACCGGCGAAGAGACGGATATTGCCCACGCCAGTCGGGACAGTGCTGATCGAAGCCTCGGCGAGGTTCGTCTCGTAATTCGGTGTCGAGCGCGGGCCGATATTGACGGGCGGTGTCGGTAAGTTTGTGCCGAGAGTGAAAGTGGCAAAGGGCGGGTTGTTTGGGTCGCCCTGACGAATGCGCGCCGTTACATCCATAAACTGTTTGACGTTCCAATCAGGATCGGAGAGGTTGTCAATCGTGTTTGTGTTGTAGAGAAAAGTATCGCCGTTGCCGACGACGGTGCGGAAACGAAACTCGATGGCGAGATCAAGCCGCGCGTCGCCGTTGTTGTCGAATCTGATTTGATAAAGCACATTATCGTCGAACTTGAAGAAGTTCGGGCCGCTCGCAGGCTCTTCGAGCGGGATGAAGTTGGCAAGAACGGTGACGGTGTTGGCTCTGTCGGGACTGACGAAAGCATAAAGGTCTGTGTTGTCGGCCAGAGGGTCGGCTGAAATCAGCGGAGCCTCGCGGTGACTCGACGCTTCAGCGACCGGCAACCTTGAGGGGCCGGCGACGAGCGCGGCGACCAACATTCCCAGCGCAGCGACGAGTGAAAATTTTCTGAGGTGTCTTCGCATAATGGTTTCCTTGTTCTCCCTATTTAATTGCCCAAACGACCCGCCGCGCCTCTTTAATCGATTTCAATAAATCACTTTGCGCGGCAAACCTTTTGCGTTGAGGCGCATTAGCCACGTCGCAGAAGGTTTTTCAGCAAGCAGCAGACGGACGGTTGCCGCTTGCCGGTTAGCTCTTCGCGCAATCCTTAATGCGCGTTGAAGGTAACTGGGGATGAAAGACATTATAGGAGGTAAGAGAATCGATTATCTATCAGGAAGATCGGAAAGCATGTCGGGAGATTCCCTGACGCACAACAAGAATTGAAGATAATCAACAAAATTTGTTTTAGAAGCGCGCGTGTATTTTTGACATGAACAAAGGTGCGATGAGGCGTAGGCTTAGTCTTCCCTGAGCCATCCTTGATGAAGCGCGTAGCGGACGATGTCGGCGCGGCTGCGCAGATCGAGTTTTTCCATCAACCTAACCTTGTAGGTCTCGACCGTCTTGACGCTGATTTGTAACCGTGCAGCAATCTCTTTGTTGCTATAGCTCCATGCCATCAAGCACAGCACTTCGGTCTCTCGCTCGCTCAGCTCGCCGCTCGACGTTTTGCCGTCGGCGGAGTGTTGATTGTTGTAGCTGCTGACGACCTTGCCGGCCAGCGCGGGGTCGAGGTAAGAGCCGCCGCCAGCCACTGTGCGGACGGCGTGGACTAATTCTTCCATCACGGCGCGCTTAAGCACGTAGCCTGCCGCACCGGCGCTGAGCAACTGCCGCAGATAGCTTGCATCTTGATAAATGGTGAGCGCGAGGACTTTGACCTGCGGGCAATCCTGCTGGAGTCGTTCGGTGGCCTGCACCCCGTTCATATCAGGCATCGACACGTCCATCACCGCTACGTCGGGGAGAAGCTGTTTGACGCGCTGCCAAGCCGCCCTGCCGTCGCCAGCTTCGCCAATAACTTCCATGTCGGGCTGTGCGTTGATGAGCGTTTTCAATCCTTCACGGACGATCTGATGATCGTCGGCGATGAAGATGCGAAGTTTATTCAAGACGGTCTTGCCTCCTGTTCGGCGGCTGCTCCGATGGGGATGCGAACGAACACGCTTGCGCCCGCGCCCGGGCTGGATTCGATGTTGAGCGTTCCGCCAAGCAGCTCTGCGCGCTCGCGCATTCCCATTAGACCGAGCCTGCGTTCTGCGACGGGCAGACGCAAGAGACTCTCCACATCAAAACCGGAGCCGTCGTCCTCAACCACAAGCAGCGCATCGTTGCCGCGTCGCTCCAGAATGATACTGACGCGCTGCGCCCTTGAGTGCTTGGAGATGTTCGTTAATGCCTCTTGCGCAATGCGATAGAGTGCTGTTTCATGATCGCGGGGCAAGCGTTGACCGTCAAGCCCGACTGTGTGAAAGTCAACCGGCACGCGCGCATGCTCTGCCCATTCTTCGATATAGTTGTAGATCGCTGTTGCCAGACCAAGATCGTCGAGCGTCGGCGGGCGTAAGGCCCATGCGAGCGCATGCGTCTCACGCGCCATCTCGTCGGTCAACTCCTGTAAGTGTTGAAGGCTGTCGAGCGCAGACTGTCGGCCATGCGAGTCGGCGTTAAGAGTCTTGAGTCCTATCATGAGAGCCGTCAGATGCTGTCCCATTCTATCGTGCAGCTCACGCGAGATGCGGCTGCGCTCCGTCTCTTGCCTTGTGACCAAACGCCTGAGCATCTCTTTGCGCGCCTCTTCCGCGCGACGACGTTCGGCTATCTCGGCCTTGAGCGTCGTGTTGGCTTGCGCCAGCTCGGCTGTCCGTTCTTCCACACGTCTTTCCATCTCATCGTAAGCTTCACGTAGCGCCGCTTCAGCGCGCTTGCGCTCGCTGATGTCGCGGATGATTGATTGCAGCACACCCTCACAAATCATTCGCCCACTGATCTCTACGGGGATGATCGTTCCGTCTTTGCGTCGCAGGCATCGCTCGGCGAGAAGCGTCTGCCCGGCTCGAAGCTCGTCGAAGCGAATCGGCTCGGCGGCGAGGTCTTTGGCGGGGACGAGGTCTTTGACGTTGAGCCGCAGCATCTCTTCGCGCGTGTAGCCGAGCATCTCGCAGAGTTTTGAGTTCGTCTCAATAAAATTTCCCTGTAGGTCGTAAGTATGTATGCCGTCGGATGCTTGCTCTATCAGCAGGCGATAACTGCGTTCGCTTCGTCTGAGCGCCTCTTCCATTTGCCTGCGCGTGGAAACGTCGCGTATCGCAGTAGTGATGTAGGTCTTGCCCTCCATCACGTGAGTCGAGACGGAGGCTTCGAGGTCTATGAGCGAACCGTCCCGACGCTTGCCCTTGAACTCATAAGTCGTGGGCGCACTTTCACCGCGCTGGCGGCGCAGCCCATACTCAAGCATTCGCGGCGCATCCTTCGCCGAAGTGACGGCTGAGATGTGCCTGCCGATTAACTCTGCGGACTTTTCATATCCTAACAGCCGCGTATATGAGTTGTTGACATAGATGATGCGCTCGTCCTCTTCGACGAGCATGCCGTCATGCGAAGTCTCAAAGATGGCACGAAGCCATTCTTCACCCTGCTTCAGACGCTCCTCAATGCGCTTGCGCGCTGTGATATTGGCGTGCGTCACAACGGCGCGACCCTTGCCCTCGAACTCGAAACGCGTCGCGCGTGCGATAAACCAACGTTGCTCTGTTAGAGCGTGGCAGGGGTATTCGAGCGAGAACTCATTCAACTCGCCGTTGATGACAGCGCGCAGCCCTGCGGCGAAGCGTGCGGCCATAATCGCATCCTCGCCCGTCGCGCTGGCGCAGGCGGCGAAATAGTTCGCCCCTTCGGTCAAACGCTCGGAAACGGCGGAGTTGGAGACGGCGAACTCGCGCCAAGCCTTGTTGACGGCGATGATTGCTCCGTACTCGTCGAGCACGGCGACGTGTTCGGAGAGCGCGTCGAGCGCGGCAAAGGCGAATCGTTCAAAATCGTTCGATTTCTTCACCGCCTTACTTACAATGTCGTGACCCAGAGAATTCATCGCAGAGATGTCACGAAACCCGCCCCAAATAGCTCATCGTTTCTGTCAGAGTTTCGTTGATGATTTAACCCCTTTCCTTCCGTTGATTAAAAGTTGCTTCACATCTCATCAAAAACAAGCAGGCATGACAGAACTGTACAGAAGCGCCACTTTTATCGTAAAGCTTTCTACAAAGAGTCGTGCAATTGTTATAAAGTCGTTGAATTGAGCCGCGCGTCGTTCCAAACGAAATTTTGTAGAGCGTTAATTTAATGTCGAAGACGAATGAATATCTGATGATCCGTGCGTTGAAGGCGGAAGACGCGTGCGCGGTGTCGGCAATGTTGCGGGCGCAGCCGCCGGAGTATGCGCGTTTCTTTTATGCTTTCGATTTCGCAGAGGCGGCCATCGCACAGATGATAACGGCGAGCGTGAGAGACGCTTACGCGGGAATTTTCTGGCAGGGAAATCTGGTCGGCGTGTTTATGTTGCGCGGTTGGGATGCGGGTTTTGAAGTGCCTTCGTTCGGAGTCTTGATTGACGTGCGACATCGTGGCGGCCCGTTTATGCGTCTTTCGCTTGAGACGGCGAAACTCATCTGCCGTCTTTCGGGCGCAAAGCGTCTGATGGCGAAGATTCATCCCGACAACATCTCGCCGGGAGGCGCGCGCCGCCTCGGATTTATCCAGACCGGCATTGAAGCGGAGACGGGCAACGTCGTCTATCATCTCGAACTTTAGACAATCAAAGGGGACCGACGAAATTCTATGCGCCTGCTCAAAATCGGCGTTTATTATCCCGTCTATCTCGAACAGTTTTACGCCGAGCGTCCAAATCTTGCGACGCTTGGTTATGAC
>CBDUCU010000118.1:0-9267 GCA_965365725.1 uncultured bacterium
CCTTTTTACTTCATCGCTTCAAACGACAACTGATTTAAGAGACGCATCTTGAAAATAGTTCTCTTCGCAAACACAGATTGGTACTTGTACAACTTTCGTCTCCCGTTGGCCCAAGCGTTGCGCGCCGAAGGACATGAGGTGGTGCTTGTTTCGCCGCACGGAAAATATGCGGAAAGACTCAGCCGCGCAGGCTTTCGCGTCGTGCGTTTTCCGCTTGTGCGTCGCAGGTTAAACCCGCTTGCCGAGATCATTACGGTGCTGCGCCTCGCTCTGCTTTATCGTCGGGAGCGGCCCGCGCTGGTTCATCACTTTACAGTTAAGTGCGTTATTCACGGTTCAATTGCGGCGCGTTTGGCGGGTGTCGGCGCGGTCGTCAACGCGCTGGCGGGGCTTGGTCACATCTTCGCCGCGCGCGACGCGCAAGCCAGAGCCTTGCGCGCGGTCGTCAAATTCGTTTTGCGATTTGCGATGCGTAGGACGCAGGTCGTCTTTCAAAACCCGGACGATTGTCGCGCCTTTCTCAAAGCCGGATTGGTGGCGGAGAAGAACTGCCATCTGATACGCGGCTCGGGCGTTGACGTGCACCGCTTTAAACCCAAAGCCGCGCGAGTTTCATCGCGCTCGACGCGTCGCGTGCTACTGGCCTCGCGCCTTTTGCGCTCGAAGGGCGTAATCGAATACGTCGAAGCCGCGCGGCTCGTCAGGCGCGAGCTGCCCCAAGCCCTGTTTTTGCTTGCGGGCGAGCCGGACGAGGGCAACCCCGATTCGATTCCGCGCGAGCTGGTGGCAAGCTGGAGAGAGCAGCAGAACGTTGAAGCGCTCGGCCAATGCGAAGAGATGGATGAGCTGATTGGTCGTTGCGATCTGGTCGTACTTCCAACCTCGTATGGCGAGGGCGTGCCGCGCATTCTGGTCGAGGCCGCCGCGTGCGGCAAGGCGCTGGTGGCAACAGATCATCCGGGCTGCCGCGAGATCGTCATTCACGGCTCAAACGGGCTGCTCGTCCCGCCGCGTGATGCTGATGCGCTGGCCGAAGCGATTGCCACGCTGCTTGTTGACGATGAGCGGCGCACGGAGATGGGGAGGCGTTCGCGCGAACTGGCCTGCCGCGAATATTCGCAGGAGCGCGTCAACGAAGACACCATACGAGTCTATCGCATTGCGCTCGGCGGCGAAGCACATGCCGATAACAAAAATCTCGACGAAGCGGCTTCGCTCGCCATACATGCTCTTGGAGATTAAGGCGAGGCGGAAGATTCGAGCGTCGTCAAAACAACGATGAAGAATTGATTGTCAGACGCAAGTGCGACGACGCAGGCTGCGATGCAATTGAGCGAGACTTTTAATCCAACACAGAAGGCGCGCGCGTGCGGCAGTACGTTTGCCGCACGCGCGTTCATCTCGACAGAAGAGTCGGCGACGGCGCGCATCTTTGAGCGAATTATTTTCATTCTGGCATTGGCCGTCTTTGTGCTGGCGGCGATTCCGTACGGAAGCGTCGAGGCGTGGTGGGAGGCTGCGTTCGCGTGTGCTGCATTTGCGCTTGGCGCGCTGTGGATGTTTGAAGGTTTGTTGCGCGGACGTTGGGGCGTGCGCGGGCTGCGTCTTCTCGCTCCGGTCGCATGCCTGATGCTTTTCGCGTGGCTGCAAACCGTGCCGCTTCCGGCGCTCGGCGAGAATAAAAGCTGGGTGGCGTTGAGCGCCGACCCGTACGAAACGCGCCGGTTCGTTTTGAAGATTGGGGCGTTGATGGTCTGGGGCGCGTTGGTGCTGCGCTCGTTGACAAATCGAAGACGTTTGCGCGCGCTGGTCTGCCTTGTAACAGGGATAGCAATTGCAAGCGCGGTTTTTGGCGTTGCGCGTCAGGCCGCGCAACAAACTGTTTACGAGGGCGGCTTCGGACTCGCACACCTCACGCGCGGCGTGGGCTACGGGCAATTTATCAACCGCAATCACTTTGCGTTGTTGATGGAGATGGGGCTTGGCCTTGAGCTCGGGTATGTCGCGGCGGGCGGTGTGCGTTCGCGGCGAATGATTCCATTATGTCTCGGCGCGCTGGTGCCTCTGTGCGGTGCGGTGGTTCTGACCAATTCGCGCGGCGGCATCTTTAGCATGCTCGCGCAGTTTGGCTTCGTTGCTTTGATGTGGGCTTTGATCCGGCGGCGCGGCGCGCAGGACGCAAAAGACGCTGTTGAGAGTGCGGCTGTTGAGAACGTAAGAGGAAACGGAGCGCGCGCTTTGTTGAGAGGTGCGGTTTATGTTGTGGTGACGCTGTCTCTTGCAACAAGTTTACTCGTCGCAGTTATCTGGCTCGGCGGCGGCCCACTGGTTGCGAAGATGGAGATGCTGCCGGAAGAGGTTAGAGCCGGCTCCGTCGATGAACGGGCGGGAGTCAAGCGTCTCGAAGTGTGGCGCGCAACGCTCGCGTTGATTGAGTCGCACGCGGTTGTGGGCTCGGGCTTTGGTGCATATCCAACAGCCGTCACGCGCACGCACGACGCATCTGGCGAATGGTCGCCCGAGGCAGCACATAATGAATATCTTGAGCTGCTCGCCGGAGGCGGCCTCGTCGGCGCAGCGTTGTTTGTCTGGTTCGTCGCAACGCTTTCGCGTTACGTCGTGCGGGCTTTACGGGCGCGCGATTTTGTGCGGCGCGCGGCCTGCCTCGGCGCGCTCTCGTCGATTGTCGGCGTTGCGCTGCATAGCGCAGGCGAATTTGGTCTGCACATCACAATCAACTCGCTTGCTTTGACGGCGTTGTTTGTCATTATCGTCGCAGCAGGCGACGGCAAATTATCAGAAGAAGAAGAGAAAAAAATTCCTGCGTGACGGCTAAAGTTTTAGCGCGCCTGTTCCGATAAGCAAAAGGCCGGGTTGTAACGAACCGTGCACGTGTCCCGACAGTTAAGAATCAAGCTCGGAATTGAGAAAGATATTTGGAGGAAGATCGAAGGATGAGAAAGCGATTGACAAAAGCCTTTGCTGCGTCGCTCATGTTTGTGGCTTTGGCGATTGCGTCGGGCCTCGACGTAACGGCTAAAACGCCTCTGACGGGGAAGCTCAAGACGCGCGACAACAAACAGATCAGCGTTAATGGAAACAGGGTTTCAACCGGGACGACGGTTGTCTCGGGCGCAAGGGTTGAAACGCCCGAAGGCGTTGGCGCAACGATCGATCTCGGCGTGCTGGGTCGCGTCGATCTCGCGCCGCAAACAAGCATGACGCTCACCTTCGGCGCGGCGCGCGTCGCGGTCAATCTCTCATCCGGCTACGTCGTGCTGACGACCAACAAGGGAGTTGAGGGAACCGTCACAGATGCTTCGGGCAAAGTAGTTGCAACAGACGCGACAAAGACCTCTTCGGTAGTGGGGCGCACGCCGGGCGGCCCCGGTCCTGAGACGGCGGTAGGCGCACAGGGCGGCGGAATCGGTGCTGGCACAGTGGGCGTGGTCGGCGGTGCGGGCGCAGCCGCAGGCGGCGCAGCCGCAGCGCGTGGTCGTGGTCGTGGTCGCAACCTCAGCCCCGGCACGCCGCGCAGGAATTGAGAACAGGAATTGATTGAGAACCCCGCAAAGGCGGCCCGAGTCTTTGGCTCGGTCGATGCCGCCCAAACGGATGCGCGCCCTGTCGGGCGAAACGGGGCGCGCAATAACTTTGAGATGTTCGACGCAAACTGTAGCGCTTCAACGCTCGGCCAGGTTGCGTCGGGCGAGCGAGCCGGGGAGAGGGATGGTCGCGCCGGCCTTAAGCGTCGAAAGCAGACTGCCGGGAAGCGCAAAGTTCAAATCCTCGCCGCCCTGTGTGTGGCGTGTGGCGATGCCGACAAGCTCTCCTTCGAGATTGACGACCGGGCCGCCGCTACTGCCCGGCGCGATTCCGGCTGTAATGCGTATCAGGTCGCCGAGGTCTTGAAAGTGCCACACCTCGACGACTGTTCCGCGCGTCGTCTTCCACGCTGAGCCGCGCGGGTGGCTGACGACAAAGACTTCCTGGCCGGGCGCAACCGATGCCCGAGCCGTCTCAATCGGCGTAAAGGCTCCGGCCGGGATGCCCGCGTCGATAAGCGCGAGGTCTTGAGAATCATTGACGGCTGCAAGACCGCGCGCACGGTAGCTTGCGCCGTCATGAGTCTTGATTTCGGCATCGGATGCGCCTTCAAGGACATGACGGTTTGTCACAATCATACCGCTGCCGATAATAAATCCGCTCCCGCGCAAGAGCGGCTTGCCCTGCGCATCGAAGGTCTTGACGACGACCACGGCGCGTTTCACTTTTTGCACCACGCCGGGCGCAAGACCGCTCGTCAAAGCTTCGGCGCGGCTTGCTGCACAGAGAATGACAAGAAGCAGAGAATAGGCAAACGGCTTTACGACGCAGCGACGCAAAAAGGTAAACCTCCGTGCGCGGACAGCACACTTCGGTTGTGTCCGCGCCGTTTTCATTTTTTGATGGCAATCAAAAGAGAGAGTTAATGCGCGCGAAATTCCCGTCGGAAGCGGCATGGTGCGGCGACCACAAGCAAAGACAAAAGAAAAGATGGCGAACCAGGACGAACAGGCTGAAAAAAAAGGGCGCGCACGGATAAGCGAAAGGCTCGCGGCTTTTGCCTGTATGTTGCTGTGCTGTGCGGGCGCGTGGGCCTGCGTGCGTGATGGCGCAGCGCGTCTGCTGGCGGACAAAGCCCTTTCGGCGAGCAATCTGTCGAGCGCGGACAGGTCAGTCGCATGGAACGGCGCAGACGCTGAGGCGCGCTATGCGCGGGCCGTCGTCCTTTCCGATCTTGGGCGCGTCGATCAATCATCTGCGGAGTTTGAGCAGGCAGCGAGACTGAGACCGCGCGACTATTTTCTCTGGCTTGAATTAGGGCGCGCGCTTGATGAGAAGGGCGACTCGCAGGGCGCGCGCGCGGCTTTTGCCGAAGCGATTCGGCTTGCGCCCTTCTACGCGCAACCGCGCTGGCAAATGGGGAATCTTTTGTTCCGCGAAGGTGAGATTGATGCTGCGTTTGCGGAGTTGAGACTTGCTTCATCAAGCGACCCAAAATTATTCCCCGTAATGGCAGACCTTGCATTTGCCGCCGCCGAAGGCGACGACGCGCGCGTCGCAGAGCTTTCACGACCGCATACGAAGATCGAGCGTTTGCAACTGGCACATCTTCTCGCAAAGAACGGCGCGATGGAGGAAGCGCAGAAAGTCGTGCGACCAATTCTCGACGAGACGACAAGCATTGAGAGCGCGCCGCTTGTTGAAGAGTTGATTGCGAGAGGGGCTTACACTGCGGCGCGCGAAATTTGGGCCGCAGGTCGCGCCGGTGCAAAAGAAGTTGAAGGCGATGTTTATGACGGCGACTTTGAAACAAGCTTCGTCGGCGATGAGACGGGATTCGGCTGGCGTGCGCCTCGTCGAGCAGACGGTCTCAAACTCGGACTCGATCTAAACGCGCCCTTCTCCGGCGCGCTCTCTCTGCTGCTTGAGTTTACGGGCGAGTCTATCCCTACGGCACAGATCGTTTCGCAGTTGGTCAACGTCGCGCCGCAGACGCGGTATCGCCTGCGGTTTGCAGCCCGCACCGAAAAACTGAGAATGGGTGGCGAGCCTACACTTCACATCGCTGCGACAGATGCAAATCAGACCTCGCTTGCAAAAACAATTCTCAAGCAGACCGATGCGGAACTGTGGAAAGAATATGCGGTCGAATTTAAGACTGGGGAGACAAGGGCCGTGCTGATCTTTGTGCAGCGTGAGAGTTGCAAGTCTGGGCCTTGCCCTGCATTTGGGCGGCTTTGGATTGACGGCTTCAGACTCGAAAAGAATTAGCCCGCCGCTTCGTTTTTGCTCATCCGAAATCCGCCGAAATTTAGCCGCCTGCACGACAAATTCCCGATACAAATCACGCCGAACTGCGTCTTTACGTCCGCCCGAACATTCGCCATTGAACATGCCGCGACGCTCTCCGACGAATTAGAGCAAAGCGCCGCCTGCCGCGTCGACCTCGCTTGCATCGATCACTCTATTGCCGGATGCCGCTCCCGCGCGTGAGGGGATGTGAGCCGTATCGTTTGGGTTGAAGTGGGTGAAAAGGTGGGTTTTTGAACAAAGCCCTGTGCCGGGCCGACCGCGCAATATGTGTGCGCAACCATACAAAGAAATCAGGATAGGCCATTTTCCGTCCTTGTTGGAGGTGAAACTGTCTTAATTTTGTAAATTTTTTTTGATAAGGATTTTGCGTCAAAGCAAAATGTGATATTATCCGCCTTCTTAAAAACCACGCGGCCTAAAAGTATAATAATCCCCTGTGCAGTCTCCGCGAACCGGTCTGATGTGTGGCCGCCTTCTTGTAAGTGCGTCGGGTCTGCTTTAACAACCTTCCTCAATGATGCGTAGGATGCCGCACTTTGCCTTATGGATAGCTGTGCGTCGGTTTGCTTGGTCGTAGATAAGCGGTTCGGATATAGATATAGATGAATAGAAGGGGATTGGAGGGTTTGGATGGAGATTCTTGAATCCAGCAGCTCAGACCGAATCGGAATACTTCATCGCTATCACATCCTTCACACGCCGCCGGAACAAGCTTTCGACGACATCACCTCTCTTGCCCTGCATCTCTGTGAAGCGACAATGGCCTCGCTCGCCTTTGGCGAAGGCGAGCTTTGGGTAAAATCCGCTTCTTGCTCAAAGGCCATCGATTTCACGGCTCCGCTCGACAACGATTTTGCTTGTGCAGCGCGCAAAAGCACGCTCGTCATCGAAGACGCGAGGAAAGACGCGCGTCTCGTCAGTCACCCATCGGTTGAGGGCGAGCCTCACGTTCGCTTCTATGCCTCAACGCCTGTCTTGACACAGGACGGAGATGCGGTCGGCGTGTTGACGGTTCTCGATGTAACGTCGCGCGAACTGACAACGCGACAGCTTGAATGCCTCGAAGCGCTGGCGCGACAGGCCGCCGCGCTGCTTGAGTTACGCCGCCTCGATTTCGCCGCCGGGGATCAAACGACATATCGAAGCGGCGCAACGCTTCAACGCGACCCCACTCTCGAAGCCGAATACAAGGGTCTGTTCGAGCGCGCGCACGATGCGATCATCGTCCTTAATCCAGAGGACGGGGCCGTGCTCGACGTGAATCGACGCGCCTGCGAGATGTATGGCTTCAGCCGCGAAGAGCTCTTAGGAAAGTTAATGATCGAGTTGGCCCGACATAAGGGGCGCGTGCCGGAGCGGATCAAAGAGACGCTTGAAAAAGACGAGGACAATTTCGAGTCAGAGCATTTTCGCAAAGATGGAAGCGTATTGCATGTCGAGATCAATACCTCGGTCGTCTCGTTTCGCGGTCGTCGCGCCATCCTTTGCATCAACCGCGACATCGGCGAGCGCAAGCGGATGGAAGAGGCACTGCGGCGGGTCGAAGATCAGGCTTTGCAGACGCAGAAGATGGAGGCTGTGGGAAGGCTCGCCGGAGGCATTGCGCACGAGTTTAACAATCTGCTCGCGGTCATCGTTATGCAGGCTGATCTGATGATGATGCGTATGGCGACGGACAATCCGGCGCGTACGCGTCTGACAGAGATACGCGCCGCCGCCGACCGCGCTGCCGCACTCACACGCCAACTGCTCGCCTTCAGTCGTCGGCAGTTGTTGCGACCGCACGTCATCGACCTCAATGCCAGTCTTAAAGAGCTGGCTAATGTTCTGCGTCACGCGCTCGGCGAACGGATTTCGCTCGACGTGCGTGGCGCGCGCGGTCTAGGGTTTGTCAAAGCCGATCCCGGACAGATCGAGCAAGTCGTCGTCAATCTCGCCGTCAACGCCAGAGATGCAATGCCCGGAGGCGGCGAGCTCGTCATCCGCACGCGAAACGCCGAGCTTGTTGAAGACACAGACGAGACGCTCTTGCAGGAATTAGGTTTGAGCGCAGGGCGCTACGTCGTACTTTCGGTCGAGGATACGGGCGAAGGGATGGATGAAGAGACGCGCGCGCGCATCTTCGAGCCGTTCTTCTCCACAAAGGGGCCGGGCAAGGGCACGGGTTTGGGGCTGCCGGTGGTCTACGGCGTAGTGGTGCAATCGGGCGGCGGCATCCGCGTCGAAAGCCGGCCCGGTTCGGGAACTACTTTTGAAATCTATCTTCCGCGTGTTGATGCGCCGGAGCAGGCGCTATCGATTCCTGAGAGGGATGAGGCCGCGCTGCCCAAAGGCACGGAGACCATTTTGCTCGTCGAAGACGAGGAGATGGTGCGCGGCGTAACGCGTGTCGTGTTGGAGATGTGCGGCTACGCAGTGATTGAGGCCGAAGATGGAGACGTAGCGCTGGCTGCGGCGCGCGAACACAAAGGGCCGCTTGACCTGCTGTTGACCGACGTGGTCATGCCGAGGATGAACGGGACGGAACTGGCTCCGAGAGTGAAAGAGTTGTTCCCCGACGCAAAGGTCATCTATATGTCCGGCTATATCGAGGGCGACGACCTGCCGCGCGTGCTCGACGGCGGAGAGCTACTCTCCAAACCATTTCCGCCCGATACGCTCGCGCGCAAGGTGCGCGCCGTGCTCGACGCCAGAGCATAAGTTGAGGCGCTGCGGACAAAAGCAAATTAACGTGAATGGATAGAATAGGCAGGACTCGAGACATATAATGAATGCAGCGTTGATGAATGATGAATAAAAGGCAGCGTGTCTTTTATTCATCATTCATCGTTTATCGTTCATCATTTCTTCATTACCCCGTTTATCCTGTCCATCCATGTTTCATTCTCTTTATGATTATTTAGGATGCACGCTCGCGCTGTTTGTAAACGTAGGCTAGAAGCTCTGCTACGGCGCGGAAGAAATCGACCGGGATGGCGCGGCCCGCTTCAACCGCGCGGTAGAGCGAGCGGGCAAGCGGCGGGTTTTCTATAACAGGTACGTCATGACGGCGTGCAATCTCGCGGATTCGCTTGGCCATCAAATCAGCTCCTTTGGCGACGACGACAGGCGCAGCGTCGCGTTCGCGGTCATAGCGCAAAGCGACTGCAAAGTGCGTCGGGTTAGTGACGACCACGTCTGCGTGCGGGACTTCACGCGCGATTTTGCGCCCGGCGAGCGCGCGCGCCGCGCGTCGCCTTTGCGATTTGACAAGGGGGTCGCCTTCCTGTTGTCGAAACTCGTCTTTGACCTCCTGCTTCGTCATCCGCAGCGAACGCTCGTGCTGAAACCAGCCATAACCGTAGTCGAGCAGCGCGATTCCGAGCAGCAGGCCGCCCGCCCTCAGCCCCAGATCGAAGATGAGCGCGG
>CBDUCU010000119.1:0-9257 GCA_965365725.1 uncultured bacterium
AGCCTCGAACTGTTGCACGACGAGCGGCAGCATCCGTGCATCGTGATTGCGTCCGACGAGATAGCCGTAGAGAGCCTCGCGCGTCTTTGTCGAAGGTCGTGGGTGCGCCATCTTGACAACATCTGCCAAAGACGGCTGTTGGCCGACTGAAGCCGCAAACACGGCCACGTCGTCGCGCGCTTCGAGCCACTCGCGCACCATCCGACGCGGCGCAGTGCCGAGCGATTTACGACCGGCAGTGCCGGAGCGGACGATCTGCACGAAGTTTCTCAACATCTTTCCGTTGTCGATAACGCGCGGAAAGACCTTTGCGAGCAGACGCGCATCCCTTTTTGCCAGCAACGCGCAGAGCAACGCGGGCATGTCCTTCATGTAACCGCGCTTACGTGCATAGATGGCCGTGCGCGCGATAAAGTCAGGCTCGACTCCTTCGCACAGCTCAAGCACCTTTGCGAGTTGCTCTTCGGCGCTCGCATAGAAAGTCGAGTTCAGACACCCGGTCGCGGCATACTGCGCAAGCTGGTGTTTTGGCGAGAGTTTGTAAGAGGGCGCAAGCTCCTCGTTAAGAGCGTCGGTCGCTGGAACGAGCTTGCCCATCAGCGTCTTGAAAAGATTCTTGTTTGCCATCGAAACACCTCCTGCCGGACAAGTCGAAACATTCCGGTGGATAAAAAAGTTGTTGATGAGAGCAAACCGAAGCGCCTTGTGGAATGGAACGTGAACGTTGGTTGTGAGAGACTGCGGAGAAAGGATTTGAACCTCTACAACCTGTTTCAGAGACAGGCGGCCTACCCCTTTAGCCGACTCCGCAAAATTGACCCGACGAGGCTCGAACTCGCACATCACAGATTAAAAGTCTGCCGCACAGCCACTCGTGCTCCGGGTCAATGAATGATTGCGGGGGCAGGAGTCGAACCTGCCTTTTGACGCTGCTTATGAGACAGCCGAGTCCACCGGGACTCATCCCCGCACAAATGTAGAGATGGACTGGAAGGGATTTGAACCCCCGCGAGAAGTTTGCAGGACTTCCATGCTGCCGTTACATCACCAGCCCGGAGAGAATTGATAAGCGATGAGAAAAAGATTTGTCTTTGCCGGCCTCGTTGAGAATTGCGGAGGCGGGATTTGAACCCGCGACCTTCGCTTTATGAGAGCGCTGCACAAAACCCCCTGTGCTTCTCCGCATCAAAAAGTGTTGAAAGCTCGCGGAGGAATTGAACCTCGTGCCTGTCCGCCCGACTCTTAAAGGTTCGGTTTAGAAGACCGATGCCGGGTGCGCGAGCCTTTTCAATTGAAGGCGACGGTGGGATTTGAACCCACACGCGTTCCTTTACGAGAGGACTGCTCTGCCTGTCTTAGAGCTACGCCGCCATTGAAAAAATTGGTCGGGGCGCGAGGACAGATGGCACGCCTCTTTGCTCAACGATCCCGCGCGTTCACGTCCCGCGCGTGACGAGCCACGCCCCGATAAAGATTAGTCAGCAGTTAAGATCAGATGGTCTTAACTGCTGACTGATGACTGCTTGCTTTTTTATGGAATGGACGAGGTTGGAATCGCGCCAACCTCTTCGCCTCTTCAGGGCGACGCTAATCTATCTCAGCTACTCGTCCCTGGATATTTTGAGAGGAAGAATCAGGAATCGACTCTTCCTCAACTGTTTACGCCATTGCTTCGCGCGCTGCTGTCTCTTCAATAAAGAGATACTTGCGCCATTCGGGTCGCGTCTCGGCGTAGTGGCAGAGCATCACAAGGTCGAGGCCGACGGTGAGCGCCTTTTGCTCGGTGAGCAGAGGCATGCGCGCCTCTTCAGGCGTGCGGCTGCCCTTGCGCGTGTTACAGGAGACGCATGCGGCCACGAGGTTTTCGGGCACAGACTGTCCGCGCCGCGAGCGCGGCAGAATGTGGTCAAGCGTCAGCTCCTGCGCCGCCTTCTTTTTTCCGCAGTACTGACATCGAAAACCGTCGCGCACAAAGATGCGCAGACGCTTGAGTCCGGCGTTCTGACGGCGACGACGGACGTTGACGTAGGTGCGCAGCCGCACAACGCTCGGCGCTTGAAATTCGCGCGAAGGCGAGCGAAGAACGCGTCCCTCTTCAAATTCTTCGACAAAGACTGCGCCGCGCACGACGAGACAGACGGCGCGCGCAAGCCCCACCGTGCCGAGCGGCTCGTAAGAGAAATTGAGAAGTAGAACTCTGCCGTTGAGTGCCACAGAAGCGACCTCCTTTCGTTTTGGATTGTAGCGCAAAAGTGTTAGTTGTCTGTTACATGACAACAGTGCGATTCAAATTGTTTTAGCCAAAGCACGCGACCGGACTCGAACCGGTGTTGGACGATTTTGCAGACCGCCGCCTTATCCCGCTTGGCTACGCGTGCAGACGTGAATAGTTGGGACGGGAGGAGGGAATCGAACGCTCGATTCGAGTTTGGGAGACACGCATGTTGCGCGTGCTACATCATTCGCGCTTTTGCTGGAAGGCGGTGCAGGATTTGAACCCGCATTCATCTGCGTTCGTAGCGCAGGACTTTTCCATTTAAGCTAACCGCCCGTCAATGAATGAAGCGAACGGCGGGAATCGAACCCGCGTCTCCGGCATGGCACGCCGGCACTCTTTTGATCCTTTTGAGCTACGTTCGCGTGTTTTTGTCAGATGAAGAAAGCTGGTCGGGGTGCATAGAGTTGAACTATGTCCACGAGTGCCCAAGACTCGGATGCTTGCGTTACACCACGCCCCGTTTTCAAAAAATTATCCCGCTTTCACAGAGTGTCACAGACGGAACCGGCGGGATTTGAACCCGCGTCGTCTCAATCGACAATCGAGCGCCTTATCCTCTCGGCCACGGCTCCAGACGTTCAAAGGGTGACGTGCGAGACTTGAACTCGCTTTGTTCGCTTCACAGGCGAGCGTCTTACCGCATAGACGAACGCCACCACGAAAAACTTTTGACGGGGACGGCGCGACCCAAAACCCGCAAAAGCTTGATTGAAGGTCAAGCTGCTTCGTCAATTTACATACATCTCGACAGAGAGAGCACCGATGCCGGCGGAGAGATTTGAACTCTCACAAATCAGTTTCTAAGACTGATGCCTCTGCCTGTTGGGCCACACCGGCTTCTTAAATTTAATGAATGGCGACGGATAAAAGATAAGAGGAAAATCAGTCCGTCGTCAGAAAAAGTGAGAAGGCGGCAAACGGCGAACCGCCTTCTTAAATCCACAAGGTACTTCGGTTGTCAAACATCTTTCGGGACTCGGTAGCTGAGATAAACAGCATCTTCCCGACCGACGCTTCGACCTTGAAGCCGGAGCGCGGCATTGAAAAAAAACTTTCCGCAACGAGACGAACGCAAAATTCTCTCGTCGCGTGCAAAGATCGTAAAAATGAGAGCGGGCGAACGCTTCGTGTGGGAAGCATCCGCCCGCTCTTTGTTACGCAAGAACCTGCTTTGTAACGAGAGCGGGAGGCTTTCGGCTGCCCGCTCCCGCGTGTGCTAAATATTCAGTTGGAGTAGATCGAGAACGCGCCGCAACTGCGTCATAAACGCGCTGCCGCAATCAATCGCTAACGATGCCGGTCGATTGACAGAGCGATGCGCTGCGCCCGAGCCGGGTTCTGGGTGATGGACGACCGCCGTCGCCGTCGCGCGCATTCTTTTTATCGATGTTGAGTCGGTAAACATTTGTGATTGCCGCCTTACGGCCCGGCACACAACCGGGCGCGAACGGTGTTATAGGACAAGTACTTTATATTGTCAAGTACTTTTTTCTTGAGGATGTTTTTGGTTGACTGCCGCGCATCCCTGCCGTCGCCGCTCTTGTTAATTGTCCCAAAATTCTTTGGTCACAATGCGACGCGCTTCTTCACTGGTGAGGTCGCCGTTGGCAAACTTTCGGCCAATGGTCTCTTCATAATCGCCGGAGCCTGCGCGCGTGCGGAGCGCGGCCTGTTCGGGCGTGATCCCTGCTTCGTCGAGCAGACGCGCGCACAGGGGCGCAAAGCATCCAGCCGCCACCCATTCGGCAATCTCTTCAGCATCGTCAAAACCTGCCGCGAGCCATTCGCGCGCCTTTGTCTTCGCATCTTCGCCGTCGATGGCGTTGAGCCGCGTCAGCGTCAGGCTGATCTCGGATAGCTCGTCTCTCATCAGTTCGTTTCCTCGACTTTTGCAATGTATGTGGGAAAAAAACTTCTGCTTTGACAAATCGCAGCACGGTAGTAGCATTGTAAGCCGCAGGGCGGCAAGCGAATATTGAGTCGAACAAAATTTATCAAAATCGGTGTCGGGGGCTTCGCTTCAAATGTGGGGAAGACGACGCTCGTCTGCGAGCTTTTGCGCGCATTCCCAGGCTGGGAGGCGATCAAGACGACGCGCGGGCATTATCGTTCATGCGGCAAAGACCCGCACGCCTGTTGCGTGAGCGACATGCTCGGCGCAGAGCCGCTCGTCTTGAGCGAGCGCGCAAAAACTTTTGCGCCGGGCAAAGACACGGGCCGATACTGGGACGCGGGCGCATCAAACGTCCACTGGATTGTCGCTACAAACGAACAGGTCTGTAGCGCTGTTGAGACGGCGCTTCAACGCGTCTCATCGCGCGGAGTAATTATTGAAGGCAACAGCCCGCTCAACTTCGTCGAGATGGACTTCTTCATCATGGTCGCACGCATGCACGGCCCAAACATCAAACCGACCGCTCGACGCGCTTTGGCAAAAGCGGATGCGCTCTACTTTTCAGACATCTGCGCCGCAGAAGCTTCGGATGCGCGCGCGCGGCTGGCGCGGACGATCCCGTCCTTAATCGAGTTGCCGGTTTACACGCCGGAGACGATTGCTGTATTGATTGAGTCTGTCAGAAAGATTTGTGCGGGCGTAAGCGTCAAGCATGAGTTGGAGCGCAAGTCGTGCGCAGCAAAACTTGTTTGAGTTTTGATAATTTTCAAAAAAGCAGGAGGGGATGATGTCGGACAAAGACAGAAAGAAGAAAGACGGGCAGCGTAAGGACAAGAAGAACAGCGCCGCGCGCGAAGCGGACAATACGCGCAAGGAGAAGGCAGCCGCACCGCAACAGGCCAAAGATACTTCAAACTTTACAGACCGCGCCGCCGGCGCAGCGACAAGCAATCGAAAGAAACTGTAAGCATCTATTAGCTGGTAGCTGGTAGCTGTTAGCTTTAAGCCAGAACTCGATGGCGAGTCGGGCATTTTCTTATAAGGGAACGCTGCTTCGATTCCGAAAAAGCTAGAAGCTAACGGCTAAGAGCTAATCGCTCAAAATCAAATGCAGGGCAGAATCCATCAACTTAGCTGTTCGCAGGGCGGCGTGCCGAAAACTCCCGTCCCCGACGCGTTTCTGACCGAGACGGGACTTGTTGGCGATAAGGTCGCTTTCCCAAAGTTTCATGGCGGGCCGGAGCGTGCGCTTTGCCTCTACTCGCTTGAACGCATACTGCAATTGCAACAGGAAGGCCATCCGATCTTTCCCGGCTCGGTGGGCGAGAACGTGACGATTGAAGGACTCGATTGGGCGCGGCTCGCGCCCGGCGTGCGGCTCGCTCTCGGCGACGAAGTGATTGTTGAGATCAGCAGCTACACGACTCCGTGCAAGACCATTCGCGCTTCATTCATTGACAATCATTTCGAGCGCATCAGCCAAAAGAAGCATCCCGGCGACTCGCGTCTCTATGCGCGCGTCTTAAAGACAGGCCGCCTCGCAGTCGGGCAGGACGTGCGACTCATTGTGTGAGTTGAAATCCGATTCAGGAGTGGAAACACGAGACGCACTGGAATTCGTTTGGGCGCGTCAATGCAAACAAAAATTCACGCCTTCATTCAAGCTTGAATGAAGGCGTGAATTTGATTTAGGTCTCTTTATATTTACTGCTCGGGTGGTGCGATTGGGATGGTTCGAGTGCCACCGGGCAAACCTGCGGGCATGGCCGTCGCGGGTTGTTCGAGCGCGCTGAGACGTGCGAGCACGTCTTCGTTGATTTTAATGTCGCCCTCGCGTTCGAGACGCGCGCGCAAAGCCGTCAGGTAATCGTCAAACATCTGCGAGCGACGCTGGTTGAGCGCGCTCTGGACGAGCTGGTCGCGTTGTTTGCCAAACTCCGCGAGGTCTGCATCGGTGCGATTCGTGGCGGCGGCGACCACCCACGTCTCGCCGTTTTTGATTGGGGTCTTGGTGACGTTGCCCGCGCGCAGCGCAAAGATTGCATCGTCGGCGGCGGGACTCGTTCCGGCGACTCCGAGCGGAGTTCCAACCGTATAGTCTTTTGCGGTCTCGACCTTGAGACCTAACCGCTCGGCTATCGCCTTCAACTCGTCTGGACTGTTGGCACCGGCCAGCTCGCGTGCGGCCTGCTCAAGCTGCGATTTGGCCTTCTCCTGCTTGACGCGTTCTGTCACAGCATCTTTGACCTCGGCAAGCTCAGGCACGCGCGGGTCGCGCTTTTCAACAAGCATCGGGATGGCAAAACCGTTCTTGATGCCTGTGCGCTCGCCAACGTCCTGCGGGTTGTTGAGAGGTGCAACGGCCTCTTCAAACTGCGGGCTGCTGCCGATCTCGGGCACATCGTCGCTGGGTTTGATAAAGCCCGTTTCTCTGACCATCTCCGAAGGGTTCATATTGGCTTCGGCGGCCAGTTCGCGCGCGACCGCTTCAGGGTCTTTTGTCTGTTTGAGACGCTCCGAGGCGCGCTGTGCGATTTGTGCGGCGGCGGCGTATGAGCGACGGTTGCGCAATGAAGCTAGCAGTTCGGGACGGGCCTGATCGAAGGTCTTATCGACCTGCTCGCCGCGACGCAGGATGTAGTAAGCGTTGTTGCTAAAGAACGGGTCGCTCACCTGGCCGGGCTGCATGTCGATTGCGTTTTGATAGATGTCGTTCTTGCGGTTCGGGTCTTTTCTGACGGCGTTCGGAAGCCAGCCGCCGTTTTTCGCCGTCGCAGGGTCTTCGCTATTGCCGCGCGCGACTTCGGCAAATTTCTCTTCACTTGTCTTGAGGTCTTCGCCGCGCATGCCTGCTACAAGCTCGGTCGCTTTGTCGAGCACAGTCTTATCTAACTCTTTGGCGGCGACGCGGAGCACGATCTGCTGGACGCGCACGCCCGCAATTCTGTTTTCAGGCTTGAGCGAATCAAACTCTTTGCGCAAATCTTCATCCGAGATGTTTATCTTTTCGCCGGACTTTTCTTGATTGATAAAGACGTAGCGAATCTTTTTTTGCGGGACGCTGATACGAAACTCTTCCTTGTGCTCTTCAAAAAAGCGTGCAATCTCTTCGTCAGAAGCCGACGCTTTCTTTGCCAGATCGGCGGCGACGACCGGAACGTAAGTAAGCTCGAATTTCGTGTTCTCGCGCTCCCAATCGCGTTTCACTTCTTCTTCGGAGACTGCCGCGCCTGCCGTGACAAAGGCTTCGAGCTTCTCTTCGGAGAGCGCGTCTCTGACCTGTCGCTCGAAACGCTCGATGCTGCCGAATTGCGAAATGGCCTGTTGTTTATACTTCTCTTCGCCGATGAATTTGCCGTCCGCGGGGTTTGTAAAGTTTTTGATGACGCGCGCGCGCACCTCTTCGTCCGAAGGCGAAAGACCGAGACGCGCGGCCTCCTGCGAGATGAGGCGCGAGCGGATCAGGCCGTCGAGCATTCGACGGTCGCCGCCCAGAGACATCGAGTTGAACTGTCCGCCGAACATCCTTCGGTAACCGGCCTTGATCGTGTCAAGGTCGCCGACCGTGATGTCGTCTCCGCGAACTTCGGCGAGCACTTCGCGATTCATCGCAGAAGTCGTGAGAGCCGCGTCGCGTCCCGACGGCGCGTAGAAGAAGACGAGACTAAGTCCCATCAAGACTGCGAAGATGATGATGACAAGACTGCGCGTCTTCTCCAGACGGCTGAACTGCTTGAGCATTGACTTGTACCTTCCTGAACAAACGATAAAGTTGATCGACAAAAACGATTCGAAAATCGCGGTGGGCGCAAATCTTTTCGGAGACCAAAACCCTTAAATCTTCTCGCAGGAGCGCAATAACTGTTTGTCTCACGCTTCTTGCAAAACGCAAATTGTAGCGGACGCACGCGCGCGGCTGCAACCGCTCAAAACTGTGTGTAGTGCGTAGTTCGTAGTCCGGTGTTTTCGTTTGCCGTATCGAGCCTCTCGGAAAGGGGATCGAGTATCCGGCAGCGGACTACGGACAACTGACCACTGACCGTTTTTTATGCTATATCTAACGATCATGGATTTCATTTATTCGACATGGGCCGGTTATCCGGTCTGGGCCTGGGCGGGTTTTGCCGTCTTTATTCTGTTGATGCTGGCGCTCGATCTGGGCGTATTGAATCGCAAGGCGCATGCCGTGACGTACAAAGAGGCGGCGACGTGGAGCGCCGTCTGGGTGTCGCTTGCGCTCATCTTCGCCGGTCTGGTCTTCTGGCAGGAGGGGAAGCTGATCGGCATACAGTTTCTCACCGGCTACATTATCGAGCTGTCGCTGTCGGTCGATAATCTCTTCGTCTTTCTGTTGCTCTTTGGCTATTTCAAAGTCCCTGCGAAGTATCAACACCGCGTTCTTTTCTGGGGCGTGATGGGTGCGCTCATCATGCGTATGACGATGATCGCACTGGGCGCGGCGCTCATCGAGCGCTTTCACTGGATCATCTATCTCTTCGGCGCGTTTCTCATCTACACCGGCATCAAGATGATGAAGCAGGGCGAGACCGAAGTTCACCCGGAGGACAACCCCGTCGTCAAGTTCGTCTCGCGCATCATTCCGATGACGCGCAGCTACGACGGCGAGAAGTTTTTTACCGTAGTCAATGGCCGAAAGATGGGAACGCTCATGCTGCTTGTTCTCATCACGGTCGAAGTGACAGACCTCGTCTTCGCAGTCGATTCGATTCCCGCCATCTTCGGCATTACGACCAACACTTTTATCGTCTATACGTCGAACGTCTTCGCCATTCTGGGCCTGCGCTCGCTCTACTTTCTGCTCGCGGGCGTGGTCGAGAAGTTTCACTATCTGAAAATTGGTCTGTCGGTCGTGCTCACTTTCGTCGGCGTAAAGATGTTGACGGAAGGTTTTATCGAAAGCCGATTTCATATCAGCAAAGAGACGGTCATCATCGTTTCTTTGAGCTTTGTTGCGCTCGTCCTCATCGGTTCGGTCGTCGCCTCGCTGCTTTGGCCGCAGAAGGCCGAGACAAAGGTCGAAGTCGAGTTGCCGCCCGGTTTTGATTCTCCGTTTGACGACGATCA
>CBDUCU010000120.1:0-9243 GCA_965365725.1 uncultured bacterium
GCAGCAGACGCGGAAGATTTGGCGGGCGCAAACCAGTTGAAGCCTGCGGGGCGCAAGCTCCTCGTCGTCGTCAATCAACTAACGGACGCTCTGGCAGCGATGAATTGAGATGAGAAATCGTTTCCGCGTGAGGTTGCAAACGGGCATGCTTATTTTGACTCGATTGATGTTGGCTCCGATAGTCCTTTTGTCCTGTCTGCTCAATCCCTTCGGGAGAGAGACGGGCCTTAGTAGTCAAAGCCAATCCGGCGCGGTTCAGACGCAAAGCAGCGGTAACAGCGTCGTCAAGATCGGAGTGGTTTTGCCGCAAAAGGGAGGGCTCGCCGAAATGGGGGCGGCGATGCGCGATGTGCTTGCTGCCTACTTCGACGAACTGAACAGTCGCGGTGGCATCAACAACAGACGCGTTGAGCTGCACGTTGCCGAAACGGGAGACAGCGCGGCGGCGACTGCGGCAAACGCGCGGCGGCTGATAGAGCAGGAGAAAGTCTTTGCCTTCGTCGGCGGTATGAGCGCGGGCGCGGATGCGGAACTGTCCGCACTTGCTCGTGAGACAGGAACGCCGTTTGTCGGGCCCGCAACGCTGACAACGCAGACCGGCCAAACCATCAACCGAAATGTCTTCTATCTTCTGCCGGGCCTTACAGACCAGGCGCGCGCACTGGTCAACTTCCATGCGCAAAGCCAACCGCGCACGCCGTCGCGCGTCGTCGTCGTCCACTTGAACTCGGAACTCACCAATTTGTCGGCGGCGGCCGTCGAAGAACAGTGCGTCAAGGTGAATTGCGGCACTGTTCAAAAGGTCTTATATGAACGCGGAAAGCTCGATGCGGTTTCGCTCGTTAAGAATTTGAATGGCGCGCCCGTCGTCTTTTTCTTTGGTCTAGGCGGTGAAGAGTCGGCTTTTATCAAAGAGGCGGCGGACGTTGGATGGTCGCCGAATATCTTCCTGCTCGGAACGTTGACTGGGCGTGACCTGACGAAAACAGTTCCCTTAAGTTTTAAGGAGAGAGTTTTGGTGGCCTTCCCTGCCGTGCCTTCCGATATCACGTCCGCAGGCAAGGATGAGCTTCGAGCACTGCAAGAGAAATACAAATTTGCCATCCGCCAAGTGGCTTCACAAATCGCTAGTCTCGCCGCCGCCAAAGTCTTTGTCGAAGGGCTGCGCCGTTCGGGGCAAGACCTGAGCCGCGAAAAGCTCATCGCATCGCTTGAAGGTCTGAGCGAGTTTGAGACGACGCTTACGCCGCGCATCACCTTTGGACAGAACCGACGCGTCGGCGCAAATGGAGCGTACATACTCAAGATCGACCCCGAAAAGAAAGAATTCGTCGTCGGAGGCGGATGGGTCAATGCCTTCTAATTTTTCACTCAGCAACCGCTTATGAAAAATGATGAGAAGTTGAGTTAGCAGTTGGGCTGCTCACGTTGAAGAATTATTGAGTGGCGGCAAATACTTGGGCACTTTTTTTTGTGATTTCTGGATTGACGGGTTTGTACTACTGTCAGAAATTCAGTATGTCTCGGATGAAAGCGGAAATCCTGTTGGCGTTATCGTGCCTATTGAAGTCAGGAGGTAATTCCGTTTGATGAAGCCTGCGAGAAACCCGGAATTTGATGCTGATGCTTTTGAAGATTTGGCATGGTAAATCGAGCAGGATCGTCAGAAGGCTTTGCGTAGCGTGAGCCTGATAAAAGGCGTGCAACGTGATCAGTTCAAAGGCATCGGAAAGTCAGAACCTTTGAGGCATGAGTTAAAAGGTTGCTGGTCACGACGAATAGATCAGGAACATCGGCCTTGTTTATCAAGCAACAGAAGAAAAGATTAGGATTCTGGCACGTAGGTTTGACTATTGATGTGTCCCGAACCTGCCGCCCAACAAGTCATTCCATCCGACCCGCGACATGAAATCTCTCATGTAGATTGTGTTGCAACGCGTCTGATGCCGAGCCTCTCATCCCTTGCCCTTCTGCACATAGTAGCCTTGACGCGCTCTGACGCGCAGGTCTGTGCGCGCGGGCGTGGTCACGCGGATCCGCAGGAATTTGCCCGCCGGTGCTCCGCTCTGTGGGTAGTATTGAAGCAGATACTGTGCGCGCAGTTCTGCCGCGATGCGACGAAAGATGACGGGCAACTCCTGCTCTGATGCTGGAAGAAACGACGAGCCTCCGGTCGCTTCCGAAAGCTGCGACATGCCGTATTCGGCGCGTTGGCTAATGACGTTTAAGCGCACGCCCGGCCCGCTCGGATTGATCGAATAGAAGACCGCATCCGCCTGCTGCACCTCTTTCATAACCTTTTGCAAAGCTCTGCGGTGCACGCCCGCCGTCCGGTCGTTGACCGCTGTGAGCTTTTCACTTGCCGTCTGCTCGCCCGTCGCTTTGTTGACCTTGTTAAGTTCTGTCAGGGTCGCGTCGCGCACGTCGTTGCTGAAATTGTCTTCGCCGTCCGTAATCACGAGGATGACGCGGCGGCTGCGGCCCGTCGAATTCGCCGCGAGATATCTGGACGAAGCGGTCACCGTGTCGTAGAAGGCCGTTCCCGTCGATTTTGTCGCAGCAGGAATTGTCGTCAGCTTTTGCGCGGCATCGTTTGATCCGGCAAGCGCTTGCACGAGACTCGGCTTCTCGCCGATGGTGAAGACGGCGGCGCGGTCGTTCGGCTTCATTACTTCGCGCAGGAATCCGGCGGCGGCCTGTTTCATAAAATCGAAATTTTTGACCGTGCTGCTCGATACGTCAAAGACGAGCGCGATGTCCAAAGGCACTTGCTCGGCAACGCCGATCTCGGCAATCTCCTGTCGCTTGCCTTCCTCTTCGAGCTGAAAATCCGCAGTCTTCAAACCCTGTACGGGATTACCCTGTGCATCTACGACCGATGTAGGCACAACGACGAGGTTTGAGGTGACGCGGATGACTTCCGAATCGTCTTCGATAGTTTCAGCGCGCTTGGGCGGCGCAGGCGTGGGCGTTGCTTTCGGCGGCGGAGGCGGCGCGTCTTCATCATTAGATGTGACGGTTGCAACCGGCGGGGTGGGCACAGGGGTTGCGCGCGGGAGTTGCGGAACGCGCAACGGCGTGGGCGTAGGCTTCTGCGTCGCCGCAGACGACTTTGCCGATCTCTGTCGCGTGCTGCGGCGCGTCTGCCCGCCCGCACTCGTCAATCCGGCGACGGCCAAAGCCGCAAACACTATAAACGTCAACCTCCAAACTCTTCTTAAACTTTTACGCTTGTCAGACACTTCGCGTCGCCTCCTCGAAAAACTCCCTCAAGAAAATAACAGGTGACCCGAGCGGAGCGCGGGGTTAGTGCGCCGCCCGCCCGCGAGTCACCTGAGTCTTTTGCAAAAAGCCGGTTCGGTTGCCGGACTATTTGAGGTTGTTTAGTTCGGCGTTTGATTGTTTTGCGAAGGCGTGTTCATCTGCGGCGCGCTCTGCAACAGACCGCGATTGACAAGCACGCGCACCTCGACACGCCGGTTCTGCTCGCGGCCCGCACGCGTCGTATTCTCGGCCACCTGCTGCGATTCGCCGTAACCAAACGGAGTGATGATGCGACGAAGCGGGATGCGATGGTTTTCAGCAAGGTAGCGCACCACCGCATCGGCGCGGCGCTGGCTCAGGCGACGATTGTATTCAGTTGCACCGTCCGAGCTGGCATGGCCGCTGACTTCAATGACATAGCCTTTTGCGTTCATGGCCTGCTGTGCGATCTGGTCAAGTTGCTGTCGCGCATCGGGTGAAAGAACCGCGCTGTTGACTTTGAAATTGAGAGACACGCTCTGCTGCGGCGTGTAGTCGTCCAAAGCAGAGATGCGGTCGTTGGTGGCGCGCACGCCCGAGACGGCAGCGTCCGCAGTCTCCTGCGCAGCAGCCGCACCGCCGCGCGCGGCGTTCGAGATCGCAGCCAGTTCGTCCAACTGACCCGACATGCGCTGCGCGTTCTGCTCGACTTCGGAGATGCGCCCCTCAGCCGTCCCGACGCGCGACTCGACCGGATCGACGCGCGCCTCGAGGCTCTGCGCCACTCTCAAATCGCTTTCTGAAAACTCGACCTTTGTCGCCGCCAGGTTGCCCGATGCGTTGCCCGCGCCTTCGACTTCGACTCTCAGCCCGCGCAGAATGTTCGTCACCGCATAGTTTTTGCCGCCGCCGAAGAAGCCGCCCTTCTGCCGGACGCGCGTTGTATCGGATAGCTGAACGACCGTATCAACCCCGTTTGCGTCGCGCACGGTGATGGTGTTTTGATCGAAGTCGCGGCGTGTGACCAAACCCTTGACCTTCATCTTCTGGCCTGAAGCGACCGTGCGTTGATTGTTCGACGATGCGCCCTGCGGCGAGCCTTGCGCGAGCGCGCCCGTCGCGAGCGCGGCGACGAGTGCGAAAGCGAGAATTCTGATCTGCGAAACGTTGATATTCATCTTCTCCAATCTCCTGTCGTGAAAAAATGTCGGGCCGTCTTTCACACCAGACCCAATCGATGCGAAGTCTTTTGACAACGCCGGTCTCTACTGTAGAGAGATTGGCCTGTAGTTGTCGGCTATCGAGGCTCGAACGACCGGACACCTCCTTAGCGAGCGCCGCATTCGAGCCGACAGCCGAGAGCGAGGTTGTGCGCGGATTGCCCTTTACTGTGCGTTGGGTTTTAAACAAACGGCGCGCGACAAGTCAAGGGGTTGGAGAAGGGGAAGACGGGGTTTGGTTGGCCGGCAAGCGATTTATTATAGAATTGCTATCGCGTCGCAACATTTGCACGCTTCTCTGCGGACGAGATGGGTCGCAACAGTGATGTGCGGAAGGGCGAGCGCAAAACGAATCGGCTCGCCCTTCCGTACATCAAAAGGTTCACGGCGCGAAACGCTCTTGATACTCGCTCGAAGTGATAAAGGCTTTGACCATCTCAGCCGAGATGTAGTTGCCGCCGTGAGCGTTTAATTTCGACAGCCAGAAATTATAGCCTGAAAAATCGAGCGTGCGTTCGGGCGCATCGTTCGGGTTGCGCCTCATGTAACCGAAGTACTGCATGAGCACAAAAGCGCGGTTCTTCTCCTGTCTGACAAAGTCCTGATCCTCGACCACCTTCCGCAGAATTTTGGCGCGTCCCTCGACGGTATTGTCAGCCGTCAACTCCGCGACCAACTGGTCGCGCTCCTGTTGAGAGAGAACGCCGCCCGCATTCTCGTTTAGCTTGTTGACCACATCTGCGGGCGACATCGAATCGGGAAAATAGAACTGCCCGCGAAACTGCTCGCTTGAAACGAAGTTTTTGTAGAAGGCTTGTTTGTTCGCTTCAAGCTGATCTTCCCATCCGGCCACGCCGACCACAACTCCCTTGCTTAATTGCGGCACGTCTGTCAGAAAGTCGCGTATCTGCAAGCGCTCGCCCGTGTTGTATGCAGCTTCGCGTGCGAGGTATGCGAGATAGCCCGTCTCCTGAAACTCAATCGAGACGAAGAATGCCGCCGAGACGTTGATGCGGCAGACGAGAAGGTCTGCGTTTCCACAATTCGTCGTCTGGTTGATCCAGAAAGAGAGTCCCGCCGGGTCCGGGTCGCGGTTGAGAAAATCGCGGTAGTGCTGCCGGACAAAAAATTCAGGATCGAAGGTTTGTTCCCTGACCGGGTTTGCGCCGTTTGCGTCTTCATCGTCTCGGATGATGATGGTCGCAGAAGCCGACGCGTCCGGCGTGATGTATCCACTAATGGCCGTGTTGACCGGGCGGTTGATGATGAATGAGAAGGTCTCGCCCGTGCCCTCGTCCCAACGGTCGTTGGTGATAAAGATGTTGACCTGTTTGCTCGACTCGCCGGGGTTGAAGACGAGCGTGCCGTAGGCGGCCAAGTAGTCTGAACGCTGATTGGCCGCGCTGTCTCTCGTCTCGTAATTGACGGAGGAGGTCACGGAGAGGTCGCCCGTACGGTTGACGGTGACGACGGCGATGCCCGCGCTCTCGTCAAAAGTATAGGTTGAAGCGCTCAGATTGACATCGCGCGGCGTTGCGTCGTCGTCAATGATGGTGAGCAGCGGCGGATTGCTACTGACGGAGATAGCGGCGTTGACGGCGTTACTAAGTCCGACGCGCAAGTACTCGTCCTCTTCGTCAACCGTATCACCGATGATTGGGACATTGACGGTTTGCTGAGTTACACCGGGGCTGAAAGTAAGGCTTCCCGTAACGTGCTGGAAATCCTCACCGGCGAGCGCCGTCATCTGAAAAGTCTGATACTGGACGGTGACCGTTTGGCTGCTCGCGGGTGAAAGCTCGACCGTCACGACGGCGTTAGCCGTCCCCGTGTTGCCTTCGTTAACGCTTGCCGACTTAACTGAGAGCACGGGCTGTTGAGCCCAAGCAGTGGCGCTAAAGCACGAGAAAAGAAGTGTCAGGAGTAAACCGGGAAGAGCCAACCGATATGTACTGTTGCCTACCCGATTATTTTGTGAAAAACAGTTCCGGTCTGCGCCGGGCGAGGGGCACTGTCTGGACATGATTATTCCTCTCTATCCTTAATTTTGTTTCTTGGGTTTGATGAGCTACGACGGGGTTTGACGACCTACGTCGTGAGGTCTAAGACGCGCCTGGCACATGAGCGGGAGACCTAATGTGCAGACGGATTATACGATAGGAGATGCAAATCCAAAAAACGGCTGCGGGCTGTTGATAGGTGGGGCGGGTGAAAGTTTCGCGGCGAATAGAATTGCGCCGGCTGTTAGGTGTCGCCAAGGGGGCTTAATGGGAAAAAGCCCCCGTCTCAAACCATCTTCAAGGTCGCTGCCTGCCGCGCCCGGCGTCGGCCAACAATGCATCCAGCTTGGTCGCTTTCTCCGGCGAGAGCCTGCGTAATTCTCTCTGTTCGGCCAGCGCCGCGTTGCGGTCGCCAAGCAGAATGTAAGAGACGGCGAGGTTGTATCTCGCCTTGATGAAATTGGGTCTTTCCGCAAGCACCCTTTGGTAAGCTGCGACCGCCTCGTCGTGTCTGCCAAGCTGCGAATAGGCTGCGCCCGCCAAATATGTGAAATCTACTTCCGGACTATCGGCTGCTTCAAGTTGAGTTAGCGCGCGCGAAAACAGTTCGGGCGAGGGACGCTTGAGAGCCTTGCGCGCCATTCCTAAATAGTAGAGCGTCTCACCATCTTCAGGCTTGAGACGGAGAGCGCGCTCGCAAGCTGTTACGGCTGCCGCCGGCTGACCGAGATCATTATAAGCGCGGCACATATTCGTATGCGCCATCTGATTCGACGGGTCGAGTTCGGCTCCGCGTTGCGCCGCTTCGAGCGACTCTCGATGCTGGTCGGTCATGCTGTAATACCAACTGAGGTTGACATAGCCGACCGCGAAGTCGGGCTTAATGCGGACGGCCTCGCGGGCAGCAGCCGTTGCTTCTGTGTAGCGGTCAAGATTGTAGTAGGCGCTTGAGAGACTGGCGAAAATGTCGGGCACGTCTGAACGCAGTCGCGCCGCCGCGCGGTATTCTTCGACGGCCTCGCTGAAACGACGCAGGTTGTAAAGAGCGTTGCCTGCGCCAAAACGCGCGCCGGCATCCGAAGCGTCGTGTCGAGCGGCGCGGCGATAGGAAGCGAGAGCTTCCTCAAAGCGACCAAGTCCTGCCTGCGCGTTGCCGACAAAAGTGTAAACGCCTTCGGCCTGAGGGCGCGCCCTGAGCACTTGCAGGTAAAGATCGAGCGCCTCTTGAAAGCGACCGGCCTGCTCAAACTCAAACCCACGCTTTAGAATCGCTTCCGCATCATCCTGAGAGATGCGAGCAGCACGCGCCGCAGCAACGGGCGCAAGCGCAAGCAGTGCCAAACATAAAATGACGCGGACCTTCGTGTTCATAACATAGCCCTCCGCAAGTAACGCGAGAAAGAGACCACGGGAAGGTCACGCCGTCCAACATTTATCTATACCGTGAACTGCCCATCTTCCAACAACTCTTTGACGTAGGCGAGGAATCGTTCCGCGTCTGCGCCGTCGATGATGCGGTGGTCAAAGGAGAGCGCGAAATAGGCAAGGTGACGGATGGCGATGTAGTCGTCGCCGTCTTCGTTCGTCAACACTTTTGGACGCTTCTCGATTGCGCCGACACCAAGTATTGCGACCTGCGGCTGGTTGATGATCGGCGTGCCGAAGAGTCCGCCAAACACGCCGGGATTGGTGATTGTGAATGTGCCGCCTGCAACTTCATCGGGCTTGAGCTGTTTGGCGCGCGCACGCTCCGCCAGGTCGTTGGCGGCCTTGGCAAGACCGGCGATTGAAAGGTCGTCGGCGCGTTTGATGACTGGCACGATCAAGCCCCAATCAAGTGCGACGGCCATGCCGAGGTTGATGTCCTGTTTGTAGATGATCTGATCGCCGGAGACCTGCGAGTTGAAGATGGGAAACTTTCTGATGCCCTGTGTAATGGCCTGAAAGATAAACGGCATATAGGTGAGCTTTGTGCCGTTGGCCTGTTGAAAGGCCGTCTTCTTCTGTTCGCGCAGACGCGCAATACGCGTCATGTCTATCTCGTAGACGGTCGTGACGTGCGCGCTGGTGCGGCGCGACATGACCATATGGTCGGCGATCTTTTTGCGGATGTGGCTCATCGGCTCGACGCGGTCGCCAACGGCAGGCGGTGGAAGCGCGGGCGCTTGCGGCTCAGGGCCGCGCAGCATTCCCGTAACCGCAGGCGGCGGAGCAGAAGTTGTCTGCGCCGATGCGCCGCCCGACTCGATAAAGCTCAGGATGTCGTTCTTTGTCACACGACCCGACGCGCCCGTGCCTTCGAGCTGCGAGATATCGACGTTGTGCTCGGCGGCAATCTTGCGTACGAGCGGGCTTGAGCGCGTGCGTCGTAACTCTTCGGCAGACTGTTCGGCGCGCGGCTTCTCAGGCGCAGGCGGTTGTGCTTGCGTCGGAGACGGTGCGGGCTGTGTTTGTGGCGTTTGCTGAGGCGCAGACGGAGCGGCAGCTTGCGGAGCAACAGCAGCAGGCGCGGCGGGCGGTGGTGGAGGAGCGGGCGCACTCATAGCCGCTTGGCTGGCCTGTGCGGTTTGTGGAGCAGGAGGCACAGATTCAGCTTTCGCCGGAGTCGGAGCCGACGCGCCAGCCGATGCGCCGTCGCCGATGAGCGCGACCACCTTGTTGACCTCGACCGTCTCGCCCTCTTGAAACTTGATCTCGGTGAGCGTGCCTGCGGCAGGGCTGGGAATCTCGGCATCAACCTTGTCGGTCGAAATCTCAAACAGAGGCTCGTCGCGTTCGAC
>CBDUCU010000121.1:0-9232 GCA_965365725.1 uncultured bacterium
AGCGTTGGGCGACGGAGCGCGATAGAAGGTCCCGACGATGGGCGACGTGATGATATGCAGTTCTTCAGCCGGCTCTTCAGCGGGCGGTTTTGGCTCCTCAGTAGGCGGCGCGCTCGTCGTTGCAGGCGGCGCGGCCTGCGTATGTCCCGTGAAGGGCGTTGGCAGCGGAGCGGGCGCGCTCACGTTCGACTGCTGTCCGGTGTTGCGGCTGAGTCGGACGCGTATCTCGGCGTTCTCAAACTCGAAGTCGGTCAGCCCATGCGTGGTGAAAAGTTCCGTCAGCTCGCGCAGCTCCTCCATGTTGAAGGAAGGCTCGGCGCGTCGCTGTTGTTGCTGACCCGATTGCTGCGAAGGCTTGCCTCCGCCGCCGCCGTGACGACGACGACCGCCGTGTCTGCGCGATTGATCGTCCCGACCGCTTTCGCTTCTTCCGCCGGGTCGTTCGACCTGCGCTCTTGTTTCGCCGTGTTGTTTCTGTTCCGCCTCGCGTGCGGTTGCTTGCGCTTGATCGTGTTCGCTCATCTGGGTCGCGCCTCCGAATCATGCGGGATTTTCGAGCCACGCATTTTACGTCAAAGTGAAAGCCCCAAAGCCGCTCGCCGAGCGATCATTTGGGGCTGCGGTCGGGTCGCGCGGTTGCGGGCACACTCTTTGAAATCGCGCGCCCGCTCTCGCCTCTCTTCTTCCGATCTACTTCTCCGTATCCTTCTCGGCAGCCGTCGATTCAGTCTTCTTTGAGCGCGAACCTCCCCGGCCCGCTTTGCCCTTGTCGTCCGCCTCGGGCGCTTTGCTTGAAGTCCCGGCTTTTCTGAGACCGGATTTACGACCGCCTTCGGCAGCCTTTGTCTCGCTCGCTTTAGTCGTCTTCTTCTTTCCAGAAGTTACTGACTTGGCGCGCTTCGAGACAGCCGCCGCCGCGTCGCGCTCATGCGGATTGCCGACCAATTCGATGATGGCAAGCTCCGCGTTGTCGCCGTCACGCCGACCGAGCTTGATGATCCGCGTGTAGCCACCGGGACGATCCTTGTAACGCTCGCCGAGTTCGTCAAATAGGCGTTTTAACGCGGCAACGCCTGCCGTACGCGGCGCGCGCGGCTGCCCGCGCCTTCCTGTCGAAGGAGATTGCCCACGATTGCCCGCATGGAAAAAGCCTGCAGCTTGACGACGCAGATGCAGCCCCTGCGCCACCGTCTCATCGCCCGAGAGGTTTGCAGCCTTACGCGAAAGCGTGATAACACGCTCGACGAAGGGTCGCAGCTCTTTTGCTTTCGGCAGCGTCGTAATGATGCGCTCGTCGTGCGCGTTGATAAGCGAGGTCGCAAGATTGCGAAGCATCGACATGCGGTGCTCCGACGTACGCCCCAGTTTGCGGTGTGCCCTTAAGTGTCGCATGACAAATTCCTATAAACGATGAACCTGGAACGCCCAAAACGATGAACCCGAAGAAAGTTTTTTATTCATCGTTCATCGTTCCGCATTCCGCGTTTGATTTATTCCTCGTCTTCGTCGTCGTCGGCGTATTCGCTGAGGTCGATGTCGCTGCCGCCGGAGCCGGGAATTGGATTACCCTGCTCGTCAAACGACATACCAAAATCGAGTCCCATGCCGTGCAAGATTTCCTTGATCTCGTTGAGAGATTTCTTGCCGAAATTCTTTGTGGCGAGCATCTCGCGCTCGCTGCGCTGAACCAGATCGCGAATTGAGCGAATGTTAGCGTTCTTCAGACAATTGTATGAGCGAACAGACAATTCAAGCTCGTCCACCGAACGGTCGAGCACGTCGTTGCGCGGCAGCGGCGGTCGTTCGATGTTCTGATAGGCAAACTCATCGGTGTCTTCTTCAAAGTTGATAAAGATCGACATGTGATCCTTGATCAACTTTGCAGCCAGCCCGATGGCATCGTCAGGCTTGACCGAGCCGTCGGTCCAGACTTCAATAGTGAGCTTGTCAAACTCTGTGTTCTGCCCAAGCCGCGCCGCTTCAACCGTATAGTTGACCTTCTTGACCGGCGTGTGAACTGAGTCAACAGGGATGTAGCCCAAGCTCAGGTCTTCATCAAAGTTGCGCTCGGCGGGAACATAGCCGCGCCCACGCTTCAGACGCATCTCGACGTTGAGGCTCCCGCCTTCGCTTACCGTAGCGATGTAAACGCCTGCGTCGAGGATTTCAACGTCGGCATCCGTTTCAATATCGGCAGAAGTGACTTCGCCCGCGCCTTCCTTGCGGATGGTCAAGGTCTTGGCCTCGTTGCCGTGCAGCTTGAACGGGATCTGTTTGAGATTGAGGATCACGTCGGTCGCGTCCTCGACCACGCCGCGAATCGAAGAGAACTCGTGTTCGACCCCTTCGACCTTGACGGCTGTGATGGCCGCGCCTTCTATTGAAGAGAGCAGTGCGCGACGGAGAGAGTTGCCAATAGTCGTGCCGAAACCGCGCTCGAATGGTTGCGCTGAGAAGCGTCCATAACGCTCGGTCAAGGTTTCACCTTCGACGGCGAGACGGCGCGGCATCTGGAAGCCTGTCCAGAGATTTTGCTGATCGATTGCCATAATTTTTATGAGTAGCTCCGGATGCTGGAAAGCCCGAACGCCGGGCGGCGCTTCAGACGCGCGCTGCTTAATGTTGCACGTCCAAAGCGGCCCGGCCAAAAAACGCGGTTACTTGCTGTAAAGCTCGACGATAAGCTGCTCGTTAATCGAGCGGTCGATGTCGCCGCGCGCGGGCAGCGTTGCGATGCGCGCGCTCATCTCGCCGCCGTCAGACGGAACAACCCAAGACGGGCGGCCACGACCTGCTGCCGTTTGCCATGCGCCTTCGATGTGCGCGTTTTTGCGGCTCACCTCGCGCACGCTGATTGTGTCTCCGGCCTTGATCTGGAATGAAGGAATATCGACCTTGCGGCCGTTGACTTCGATATGTCCGTGATTGACAAGCTGTCGCGCCTGTCGGCGCGAGGTCGCAAAACCAGCTCGATAGACGGCGTTATCCAAGCGGCGCTCAAGCAAGCTCAAAAGATTCTCGCCCGTGATGCCCTTCATGCGTGCGGCACGCTCAAAGTAGTTGCGGAATTGTCCTTCGAGGACGAAATAGATTCTTTTGACCTTCTGCTTTTCACGCAACTGCTGACCATAACCGACGAGCGCCTTGCCCCGACGAAGCGAGTTGCCGTGTTGTCCGGGCGGCTGCGTGCCGCGCTTCTCAATCGGGCATGACGGCTTGTAGCAGCGGTCGCCCTTCAAAAACAGTTTCGCACCTTCGCGGCGGCACAGACGGCACACCGCACTACGATACCTAGCCACTCTCTTTGCCTCCAGTCTAAATTGAAAGACGGAAAAGTTTACAGATCATGCTTGAGAAAGCGCGACCCTTCATCCTTTAGGTTACTTAGCTTTTAGCAGTTAGCTTTTAGCTGTTAGCAGGAATGGTTCTGCTAACAGCTAAAAGCTAACTGCTTTTTAAACTCTACGTCGCTTCGGCGGACGACAGCCGTTGTGCGGAATGGGCGTGGTGTCGCGGATCGATGTCACTCGAATGCCCGCGCTATGGATGGCTCTGATCGCCGACTCGCGTCCGCCGCCAGGCCCTTTAACACGCACCTCGCACTGCTGCATGCCTGCATCCTTCGCCTTGTTCGCAGCCTCATATGCAGCCTGTTGCGCGGCAAAAGGAGTGCCCTTACGAGAGCCGCGAAAGCCGCGTGCGCCCGAAGACGACTGAGCCACCAGATTCCCCTCTGTGTCGGTAATCGAGATCATCGTGTTATTAAACGATGCTGCGATATAAACAATCCCGACGGGGATATTCTTCTTCTCTTTCTTACGAAAGACCTTCTTTTTACCGCCTGTTGCTTTTGCCATGATTTCAGCTTTTAGCTATTAGCAATTAGCTGTTAGCCAAACTATCGGAGCCAACAGCATATCAATGAGATTTTAAGTATCTGCTGCTAGACCAAAGCTAAAAGCTAATGGCTACCAGCTAACAGCTTCCGCTACTTCTTGCCCGGAGCCTTTTTCTTAGCGACCGTTGCACGGCGCGGGCCTTTACGAGTGCGCGCGTTGGTGTGCGTGCGCTGGCCTCGTACGGGAAGACCGCGACGATGGCGCAGACCGCGAAAAGAACCGATGTCCATCAAACGCTTGATGTCGAGTTGGACGCGTTTGCGCAGGTCGCCTTCAACGTCTCCCTGCGTCTCGATAATGCCGCGAATGCGGTTGAGCTGACCCTCATCGAGGTCGCGCACGCGCGTATTCGGATGCACTTCGGCCTCGCGCAAAATTGCGTTTGAGCGCGAACGACCAATCCCATAAATGTATGTAAGGCCAATCTCAACCCGTTTGTTTACCGGAAGATCGACACCGACTACACGAGCCATTTCTTCATATCTCCAAAAACAGTTTTCAGTGTTGGGTTTTCAGTTAGTAATTCTCTTCAGATCAAGCTGAGGAAAAACTGAAAACTACTTACCCCTGCCGCTGTTTGTGCTTGGGGTTGGTGCAGATCACCCTGACTACGCCTTTGCGGTGGATGATCTTGCAGTTGTCGCACATCTTTTTAACCGAAGCCCTTACCTTCATGGCCGTTCACCTTCTCGCGTTCGTTCCGAATCAAGCCGCCACGCATTTCTATTTATAGCGGTATGTAATACGTCCACGACTTAAATCATATGGCGAAAGCTCCACCAAAACTCTGTCGCCTGGTAAGATGCGGATAAAGTTCTTCCTCATCTTCCCCGACACATGCGCCAGCACCTGGTGCTTGCTGTTCTCGACCTCAACCTTGAACATTGCGTTCGGCAAAGTTTCGAGAACCTTCGCCATGACTTCAATCGCTTCTTCCTTCGCCATACCCCACAACGTCTAACAGTAAAAATTTGACGCGGCTGGCAAATTGCAGATAGTAACACAGCGCCTCTCAACAACCAAGCCGCGAGGACGCTTTCATCAACCTTTTCAAACCTTTAAGCTCCAGCCCCGATAACTTCAGGCACCCTCTCGGGCACTTGCGTCAAGATTTCCGGCCCTTCTTCCGTAATGGCAACCGTATGCTCGACATGTGCGCTCGGTTGCCCGTCGAGTGTAATCACAGTCCAGCCGTCTTTGAGCACCTTTGTCTGGTGCGTTCCCATGTTTAGCATCGGCTCGATAGCAAAGACATAGCCGGCCCGAATCCGCTCGCCCTTGCCGGGCTTGCCATAGTTTGGTATCTGCGGGTCTTCGTGCATCTTCCGACCGATGCCGTGCCCCACATATTCGCGCACCACGCCGTAGCCGTGCGCCTCGGCATGCGATTGGACAGCCCAGCCCAAATCTCCCAGATGTTTTCCCGGCCAACACTGCGCAATGGCTCGCTCCAGACACTCTTCGGCGACGCGAATCATCTTCATCCTGTCTTCGCTCACACGCCCGACGGGTATTGTCGTCGCCGTATCGCCAACAAATCCTTCGAGCGTCGCTCCACAATCAAGCGAAAAGATATCCCCTTCTTTGAGTGCATAGTTCGAGGGAAATCCGTGAACCACCTGCTCATTGACCGAAGCGCAAATTGAGAATGGAAAACCGTGATAGCCCTTGAAGGTTGGAAGCGCGCCAGCGTCGCGGATCATCTTCTCGGCAGCGCGGTCGAGTTCGAGCGTGGTCACACCCGGTGCAACCATTTTGCGTAGAGCCTCGCGCACCTGTGCAATCAGCCTTCCGGCCGCGCGCATCTTCTCCAACTCTTTTTTCGACTTCCCGATAATCATTTGCAGGCCGTGAATCGTCTATCGTCAATTGTAAACTTTTGCGAACAGATATTATCTATCCACAATTCACGATTGCCGATTGATGGTCTTTTCAATGTCCGCATAGATTGTTTCCGGGTCGCGCGTGCCATCGACGCGATAAAGACGGCCCGATTTTTCGTAGTAATCGATGAGTGGCTGCGTTTCGCGTTCATAAGTTGCAAGACGCATTCTGATCGTCTCGGAATTGTCGTCGGCGCGTTTGCCGAGCGGCGTTTCCGGATGCAGATCGCAGACCTCGTCGGATTTTGGCGGACGAAAATGGATATTGTAAATCTCGCCGCAGACGGGGCAAGCGCGGCGGCCCGTAACGCGCTTTTCAAGAATTTCAAAGGGCACGTCAACGAGTATGGCGATAATTTGATGGTGCTGTTCGGCGGCAAGTTTTTCGAGCATCTCGGCCTGCGTCGCCGTGCGCGGAAAACCGTCGAGAACGTAACCGTCGCGGCAGTCTTGCTTGCCTGTACGATCTTCGACGACGCGAAGCGTCACATCATCTGGAACAAGGCGGCCTGTCGCCATAATCTCGCGCACCTGTTTGGCGAGCGGCGTTTGCGCCTCTTTCATCGCGCGAAATATATCGCCCGTTGAAATCTGCGGCAGACCCAAACGCTCTTGAATGAGACGCGCCTGTGTCCCCTTCCCAGCGCCGGGCGCTCCCATCGGTACGACGATCTTCGTCATTTGTCTATCGCTCATTGTCCGTTGTTCCGTTGCCCGCAAAGAGATATTTCAGATGAGAACGGACAACTTACAACCGACAGCTTTTAGGCTCTACGTCCGCGCAAGCGGCTGCCCGGCCCGAAGAAGCCTTCGTAATTGCGCATCACGAGTTGTGCTTCGATCTGTGCGACGGTATCCATCGCCACGCCGACCAAAATCAGCAAGCTCGTACCGCCGAAAAAGAATTGATAACCCATTCCGGTTGGCACCCAGCCAAGTCCCGGTGTTGAACTGAAAAAGGCATAAAGCGATTCGCCTACAAACGGCAGACGACCGACCTTGAAGCCGCTCAACATGATCTGCGGGATGAGAGCGACGAGCGCGAGATAGATGGCACCAACAGTGGTCAAACGGGTCAGGATTGTGTTGAGAAACTCGGCCGTGTTTCTGCCCGGTCGGATGCCGGGGATAAACCCACCGTGCTTGCGCAAATTGTCGGCCACCTCTTCGACGTTGAAGATGATCGTGATGTAGAAGAACGTGAAGATGACGATCATCGAGATAAAGAACAACTCGTAGTAGGGGTCGCCTCCGTGAAAGTCGTTAAAGAAGCTGTGCACACGAAACTGCCACGAAGCGGGCTGGTTCGGATCGTACTGAATAAACTGCAAAATCGTCTGCGGAATCGCCAGCACCGACGAAGCGAAGATGACCGGAATCACGCCGCCCATGTTGATCTTGAGAGGCATGCTCGTCTGCTGGCCGCCGACAAGCTGGCGGCCAACATGTCGCTTGGCGTAAGAGATCGGAACCTTGCGTCGCGCGCTTTCGACAAAGACGACAAAAGCGATGAGTCCGACCATCACGGCGACGAGCGCGAGCACGCCGACGGTGGCAAATGTATCGCCGCTTCGGACGCGTTCAAGAACCTGCATCACTCCGCTCGGCAAACCGATGATGATGCCCGCGAAGATGAGCAGCGAGATGCCGTTGCCGACACCGCGCTCGGTAATCTGCTCGCCCAACCACATGACAAAAATCGTGCCCGTCGTCAGCGTCAGCACGGTGGTAAAGATTGCGCCGGGGCCGCCCGGAAGCACTTCGTTTGTCTGTAGCCAGCGCGCGACAATGAAGGTCTGAAAAGTGCTGAGCACGACCGTCAGATATCGCGTGTACTGATTGATCTTCGCGCGACCTGCCTCACCCTCTTCCTGCAACTTTTTGAGCTGCGGAAAGACCGTCGTCATCAATTGTAGGATGATTGACGCAGTGATGTAGGGCGTAACGCCGAGGGCGAAGACCGAGATGGTGCGAAAGTTCCCCCCCGAAAAAAGGTCGAGTACGCCGAGCAGCGTTCCGCCGACGCGATCCCATACGCGCGCCAACTGATCCTGATTGATGCCCGGCGTGGTGACGTGCGCCCCAAAGCGATAGACCGCAAGCAGACCCAAAGTGAACAAGATTCGCTTGCGCAAATCGGGGATCGTAAACATGTTGCGGACGGCGGCGAAAAACTTTTCCATGATTGGCTCTCGGCAATAAGCTATTAGCTTTCAGCTTTGACACTTGTGCGGAAGCAACAGGGTCGCTCCGCAGGCTTCCATTCGGTGCGGATTGGCTGAAAGCTTACTAGTTAATAGCTAACAGCTCAAAATTCAAAACGGCTGAAGACGCTGAAAAGACCTTTTGGGTCTTCCTCAAACACGTCTTCAGCGCGCAGAAGAGTCCGGCAAAATTTCAACCCGACATGGACGATAAATTACTCGGCCACAGGAGCAACATCCGGTTTTGCAAATGAATCGATAACCGTGACAGTCCCACCAGCAGCCTCGATCTTCTGGCGTGCACTTCGTGTAAAGCGATGCGCCGAGACCTTGAGAGCTTTTGTAATTTCGCCCGTGCCGAGAACAACCACGTCGCGCTTACCCTTTGCAATCACGCCGCGCTGGTGCATCACTTCAGGGTTGACTTCAGCATTCGCCTCGAAACCCTCTTCGAGCTTGGCGAGCGTGATTTCAGTCCACTGTTTCTTGAAGATGTTGGTGAATCCGCGTTTAGGCAAACGACGCTGCAGCGGCATCTGTCCGCCCTCAAAGCCGACCTTGCCCGAATAGCCCGAACGCGATTTCTGACCCTTATTGCCGCGTCCGGCGGTTTTGCCCAACCCCGACCCGGGGCCGCGCCCCACGCGCTTCTTTTTGTGCGTTGAGCCGGGATTCGGTTTCAGATTATTAAGACCAATAGCCATTGCTCACTCCGTTCGCAATTGTCAATCGTCATTTGTCCCGTGTCAGTTGTTCACTCGATTACAAGTAGACTGACCATCGAACACAAACAACTGACCACTGACAGTCTTTACTCAACAATCCGCAGCAGGTGCGGGACTTTAGCGACCATGCCCCGGAACGACGGGGTATCGGGACGCTCAACAACCATGTTCATCTTCGTCAGCCCAAGGCTGCGAACGATGATCTTGTGCTTCTCCGGAGTGCAGATGGGACTCTTTACCAGCTTAATCCGAATCTTGCCTTCACTCATTGCTGTTTCCTCCCGGCACGCGAAACCTGCAGTTTCTCAATGCCGACGCCGCGAACTTCAGCGACGGCGTCAGCGGAGCGAAGCTGCTCGAGCGCGTCGATGGTGGCGCGGACGGCGTTGTGCGGGTTGCGCGAACCGATGTTCTTGGTGAGCACGTTGGGGATCCCGACGGCCTGAATGACGGCGCGCACCGGACCGCCGGCGATGACGCCCTTGCCGGCGGGGGCGGGCTTCAGCAGTACCTGACCGGAA
>CBDUCU010000122.1:0-9190 GCA_965365725.1 uncultured bacterium
GCGTGACGACGACGACGGGCGAGCATACGGTGGCGGGCGCACTCTTCGGGCCGCGCGGCGAGGGGCGCATCACGGAGATTGACGGCTTTATCGTTGAGGCAATTCCTGCAGGAAACATGATCGTGACGCGCAGCAACGACGTGCCCGGTGTGATCGGTCGCGTCGGCACAATGCTTGGCAAGCGCGGCGTAAACATCAGCCGTTTCCATCTCGGTCGGCGAGAGCGGGGCGGCGAAGCCATCGCCGTCATCGAGACGGATGCGCCCGTCGATGATGCAACGCTGGACGAGCTACGCTCATTCGAGCAGGTGCTTTCGGCGCGCAGAATCAAGCTATAAAGATTTGTCCGTTGCCAGTAATTCGTTGTCAGTTGTTGCTGATTATGTAGCTTGTCGCCGACACTTAACGGCCCAAGCTGAATGATCTAAAACAACTGACAATTGACCACTGGCAACCGACGCTTTCTGTTTACTCAATAACAAAAGCAGTGCGTTGTGTGGCGGTAGCTTTGGCTGTGCGATCAATGGCCGTCATCTGAAGGACGTACTTTCCGGGGGGTAGCGCGGCGAGTGATATTTCGGCGACGTAAGGGATGACGGTTAAATCGGTCATGCCTTCGGTCTGCACCTTTTTAAGTGGAGTGGTGACGACCGGCAGATTATCGCGGAGGATCTGAATCTGGAGCGCAACGTCGGGCGGAGCGTTTTGCGCATGCATAGCGTTATAGATGAATGTGGCAAAATTGAGCTTTGAATCGCGGCCAAAACGACGATCTGTCGAGACCATAAATTCAGGGGAGGATTGCTTCTGGTCTGAAACGGTCGTGCCGCCTTCGATAAAACGCTCGCCGATAAAAAGACTGCTCAAGAAAATTCCAGTCTTTCGCGGGTCGGGAATCTCCACCCACTGCCAGGCGCTCCCGACACGCCCGCTTTTATCGCGCGTCGCGAAACGCACCTGATGAAGCCCGGGCGGCAAAGCATATTGATAGATTTGGACAGGGTGTTGACCACCCGGCAAGCGTGGAATTGCAAGCTGAGCGCTGGTTGTCGAAAGAACCTTCCCGCGTTCGTCGTAAACAGCGCCCACCAGATCGGTCACAGCTTTTCGCGTCTCTCCTTCTCCCTCATAGATAAGAGAATCCTTGTCGAACTCAACAAAGACTGTGAGCACCATTGAGTCGGCGCGGGCGCGGACATACCCGAGTGAAAGTGAGATGGGAAGCGTGGTACGCGGCGCAACCCCGACGAGCGCCGCTAACAGGTCTGCGTTGGGAGATTTAGGATTGGCAGGCGCGCTCGCGGCGTTTGCGCTCGCACCTTTTTTGTTTTTCACGGGTGGTTCAGATTCGGACGGAGGCTTAACATAAAATCCTCGTCTTGTCAGAACCTGCAAATCGGGTCGGCCACGCACGCTCACCTGAATCTGTCGAAATTTCTCGGCGCGCCCGTCGCCGCTTTCAGGCCGCCATGCCAGCAGATAGTAAACCGATGTTTCTGAAAGAGCTTTGCTGACCGCAGAAGCGAGCGCATTTGTATTGAGCAGCGCCCGCCCGCCCGTGTCTTCGGCGAGCGTCCGCAATGGCTCCTGCGTCTCACCAAGTTGCGCGAACTCAACGCCGGTTTGCAGCCCGCGCGTGTCTGGAGGCAGCGACACGCTGGCATCCGAAAATCCTGTGGTCAGGCCGCGCGCATCTACCGAGTAGATAACGACCCCGGCTCGCGCAGCCGCGTCCGTAATGCGCCTCAAGCGCCGCTGCGTGTCGGAGTTGATCCGGTCGATATAGAAGCCCTCCGAGACAAAGAAAAGTATTTTGCGTCCCGGCATCGCTGCGGCTCTACGCGTGATTGCTTCAAGAGAGCCGAGTGTCTGAAGTGCGATGCTGTTTGAGAAGGAGATCATATTGCGCGCGCGCTGTAGAACGGTCTGGCGCGCCGTGTCGGGAGTCAAAAAAGGATTTTCAGTAAGCGTCATCTGCACGAACCATTCGATAACGTTTGGCGACCCTTTGTCGATGGCGATGGCATGAGCTTCCGTCATGTTAGGACGATCATTATCGAAATTTCTTCCCCGTGCGTAGCTTTTAACTCGCTCAATCGCATTACGCAGTACAACCTTCTCAGTCGTGACCTGTTGGAGAAAACCGATCTGGCCGCTGGCCGACATAATCGCCGCCTCATCATTCTGGCCTACTTCTTCTTCGACAAACCGTTTAAGCGTCTTGCGTACGAGCGGAATGTTAGAAGGCGTAACATGCAGATCGTCAACAAAGAAAATGATTGTGCGACCTCGGTCAAGCGGGAGAGCGTTCGCCGTCGCAACCGGCGCGGAAGATGTGCGCTGGGAAGTGCTGCTCCTGCCCGCGCCGCCCCGCGCTGCCCGAAGCTGTAAGTCTTCATCGACGCTTCCCGCCTTGATTAACTCGAAGAAGTCGATCTGCTGCGGCTTGCCGTCAACGCGCAGCTCAAACTCTTCCGGACGCAGGCCGCCGATAAATTTCCCTGACTTATCAAAGACCATCACGTCGGTTTGAACGATCTCGGCGCTGATACGAATGACTTCATCTTTGTCTTGTGGCGCTGCGTTGGGCGGCTGCACTTGCGCGTTCTGTGTTTGCCCGAGCGTCGGTGTCAAAGAGAGACTGAGGCAGAGAAATAGCGGACGGGAGGCGCGTTTACTGTTTGAGACAATCGCTTGAAACATGACGGGAGACCCTTCGTACCGCGTTGATTGTAGAGGGAGATGGGAAATCTTAGCATGCGGCGAAAAGAGAAAAGATAGTTTCACACGGGCAAGTTGTAAAACTTTCGCTGCACGCGCCCCGTATAAACTCCCGATTTATAGAGCTTGCCCCTGTGATGCGCGCTACGGTGCATACGGGTTGCCCTCGCAAAAGGAAAATCTCCTTGTGAATACGGCAAACACAGACTCACTTTTGCTTGATCGCGTCTCAAAAAAGTATGACGAGTTCGTCGCCGTCGATGAATTGAGCCTTGTTGTCCGACCGGGCCGCATCTTCGGTCTGCTTGGCCCGAACGGGGCGGGGAAGACGACGACGATTCGTATGATCGTCGGTATCACCGCGCCCGACTCAGGCCGCATTGAGGTTTTTGGCCGCCCGATGTCGTCAGAAATTCAGAACCGCATCGGCTATCTGCCGGAAGAGCGCGGCCTTTATAAAAAGATGCGTATTGGCGAGCAACTGCGCTTTCTCGGCGAGCTGAAGGGCATGACGGGCGCTGATGCCGAGCGCGCCGCCGAGCGCTGGCTCGAACGTATGAAGCTCTCCGAATGGAAGATGAGCAAGACCGACGAGCTATCGAAGGGCATGCAGCAAAAGATTCAATTTATCGCTACCGTCATGCACGACCCTGACCTGCTAATTCTCGATGAACTGTTTTCCGGTCTCGACCCCGTCAATGCCGGACTGATGGAAGAAGTCGTGCTCGACCTCAAACGCGAGGGACGCACGATCATCTTTTCGACGCATATGATGGAGCAGGCGGAAAAAATGTGCGACGACATCTGTCTGATCAACCGCTCGCGCAAAGTCTTGAGCGGGAGCCTGCGCGAGGTGAAGCAGGGCTTTGGTCGAAACGCCGTCGCGCTCCGAGTTGAAGGCGGCGAGCAGGTGCTACAGGATGCGAGCCTTGTCAGCTCCATCAAAACTTTCGGCGATCACAAGGAAGCACTGCTTGCTGATGGAGCAAACGCGCAACAACTGTTGCTGCGTCTTGTCGAGAGCGGAGCGCGCATCTCGCGTTTCGAGCAGGTCGAGCCCTCCCTGCGCGACATCTTCATCTCCAAAGTGGAGGAGGCGGTATGAATAAGCTTTCCGCAGTTGTCAAACGCGAGTATGTGCAGGGCGTGCGAAGCAAGGTCTTTATCATCTCGACCATTCTCGGCCCTGTCATGCTGATCATCTTCACGGTTCTGCCTGCGATGCTCTTTGGCATGAAAACGGGCGGCGCAACCCGCGTCGCCGTCGTCGATGAGACCGGAAGGCTTTACGAAGCAGTGCGCGAATCGATCATGCGCAAACCAGAAGCCGTGAGCGGCGCAGAGGATGGCGGCAAATCGTCCGCATCCGATGCAGGAGCACAACGCGCGCAGGCCGCGCAGGCGATGGAAGCAAGCTATGCGGTCGAGGAAGCTCCAATCGCAACGGGCGCGACCATTGAAGAAGTTCAGAGAAGATTGGACGAGCGCATCAAGTCGAAGGAGTTAGACGGCTACGTCGTTCTTCCGCGCGACATCCTTGAAAAGGGAAATGCTCGATACTATGCGCGAAATCTTGGCGATGTGGTCAGCATCGGTCGACTTGAAAATCGTCTGAGCCGCGCCATCAAAGAACAGAGGATGCGCGAGGAGAGCATTTCACCTGAGAAGGTGCGCTCGATTTCGCGCGAGGTCGAGATGACGCGTCATAAACCGGGACAAGAAAAGGCGGAAGGCGATGAGGGCAGCTTCTTTCTCGCGCTCGCCGTCGGGATGCTCATCTATATCGCAATTCTCATGTACGGTCAGGCGATTCTTTCGGCAATTGTCGAAGAGAAGACGACCCGTATCGTCGAAGTGCTCTTTTCATCGGTCAAGCCGTTTACACTCATCGCTGGAAAACTCGTCGGCGTTTCGCTCGTCGGGCTGACGCAATATGCTTTGTGGGGAGTGCTTTTTGTAGGAGCATCGATTTACGGGGCGGGCGGGGCCGGATTCAATGTGCCGCATATCCCGCCTTCGCTCGTGCTCTACGCGCTGCTTTTCTTTCTGCTCGGCTTCTACGTCTATGCGACGCTCTATGCGGTGGTCGGCGCGATGGTGACGACGGAGAAAGAGGGCGGGCAGCTTGTCTTTCCGGTCATCATGATTCTGATGGCGGGAATCTACATGGCCTTTCCAGTTATACGCAGTCCGAATTCGACCTTCTCCTTTTGGGTCTCGATGATCCCTTTCTTCTCGCCCATTACGATGATCGTCCGCATCGTCACAGAAACGCCGCCCTTCTGGCAGATTGCGCTCTCGCTCGCCATCGGCGTGGCAACCATCGTCGGACTTGTCTGGCTGTCGGCGCGAATCTATCGCATCGGCATGCTCATGTATGGCAAACGCGCAACCATTCCGGAGATAGTTCGCTGGGTCAGACAAGCGTAAAGAAGCTTTTAACGATTAGCTTTTAGCTGTCAGCGTTCAGCTTTCAAATCCATACGGTCTTGTTCTGCTTTGGTGAGGCCGCGTCAAAGGCTTATACTTCGTTCACTTTCTTAAATCCGTACGCTGGAATAGCTAAAAGCTAATCGCTAAAAGCTTCTTATATGCCCACCGAAATCGAAAAGAAATACCGTCTGACGAATGATCTAAAGAAAACCGTCCTGCGTAAGCTTGAAGAGTTGCGTGCAGGACGCGTGAGAGATGAAGAGTTTGAGGAGAACGTTATCTACTGCGGTCATGGACTTGACCCGCGCAGCCGCGTCCTGCGCCTGCGCCGCGTCAACGGTCGCGCCACCTTTACCTTCAAGGAGCGCCGCGCGACGGATTCAGCGATCAAACATCAACGCGAGGAAGAGACCATCGTCTCGGATGCAGACGCGCTCGCTGCCATCCTCGACGCACTCGGCTACAGGCCCGCTCTCGTCTATGAGAAACGTCGCACGACCTGGCAGCTAAACAGAGCGGAGGTTGTGGTGGACGAGCTGCCCTTTGGTCTTTTTGTCGAGATCGAAGGTGACGAAGAATCGATTGTCGCGGCTGAATCTCTGCTCGGTCTGACGCATGCAGAGGCAGAACACGCCTCGTATCCTGAATTGACCAGCAGATTAGGACAAAAAACAGGTGATTCGATAGAAGCGCGGTTCTCATAAAGTTAAACCGCGACGCATGAGCAACCCGCCATTTTGTCTTTGCTGCAAAAAAAGCGGCCACGTCTCAATAAAACGTGGCCGCCTTCAATTTGTCCTGCCTGAAACTGCTTACATACCCATTCCGCCGCCCATGCCGCCGGGCATGGCAGGTGTCTTGTCGTCTTCAGGAATCTCTGAGACAAGCGCCTCGGTCGTCAGCATCAGGCCCGCAATCGATGCGGCGTTTTGCAAAGCCGTGCGCGTGACCTTAGCCGGATCGATAACGCCGGCCTTGACCATGTCTTCGTAAGTTTCAGTCGCCGCGTTGAAGCCGTCGTTCTCGCCCTTTGCGGAGCGAACCTTCTCGACGACGACCGCGCCCTCGACACCCGCGTTTGCGGCAATCTGTCGGAGCGGTTCTTCGAGCGCGCGACGAACAATAGAAACACCAATCTGCTCGTCCTGATCGCCCTCGCCGTTCGCACTTGTCTTAAACTTCTCAAGCACTTTTGCCGCACGCACAAGCGCAACGCCGCCGCCCGGCACGATTCCTTCTTCGACAGCCGCGCGCGTGGCATGCATCGCATCCTCGACGCGCGCCTTCTTCTCCTTAAGTTCCGTCTCGGTCGCCGCGCCGACGCGAATGACAGCCACACCGCCGACGAGTTTCGCCAGACGCTCCTGCAGTTTCTCGCGGTCGTAGTCAGAAGTTGTCTCTTCGATCTGAGCGCGCAATGTCTTGACGCGGCCCTCAATGTCGGAAGCCTTGCCCGCGCCTTCGACAACTGTTGTGTTGTCCTTGTCGACCGTAACTTTCTTGGCGCGCCCAAGGTCTTCGATCTTCACGTTTTCGAGCTTGATACCAAGGTCTTCCGAGATGACGCGCCCGCCCGTCAAAATCGCAATGTCTTCAAGCATTGCTTTGCGACGGTCGCCGAAACCGGGTGCTTTGACAGCGCAGACGTTTAGAGTTCCGCGCAGCTTGTTGACAACGAGCGTGGCGAGAGCCTCGCCCTCAACGTCTTCAGCGATGATGATCAACGGCTTGCCCATCTTGGCGATCTGCTCGAGCAGGGGAAGCAAATCCTTCATCGAAGAAATCTTCTTCTCGTTGATCAGAATGAGCGGGTTGTCGAGCACGGCTTCCATACGCTCAGGGTCTGTCACGAAGTACGGGCTGAGATAGCCGCGATCAAACTGCATGCCTTCGACCACGTCCAACTCCGTCTCCATTGTGCGCGACTCTTCGACGGTGATCACGCCGTCTTTGCCGACCGTGTCCATCGCCTTTGCAATCAGCTCGCCGATGGTGCGGTCGCCGTTGGCCGAGATGGTTCCGACCTGCGCGATAGCGTCGCCTTTCTTAACATCCTTCTTCATGCGCGCAATCTCTTCGACGACGCGCTCGACGGCCTTATCGATTCCGCGCTTGAGCGCCATCGGATTTGCGCCTGCCGCCACAGTCTTTACACCCTCACGGAAGATGGCCTGTGCAAGGACAGTCGCGGTGGTCGTACCGTCGCCCGCCACGTCAGAGGTCTTCGAAGCGACTTCGCGCACCATCTGCGCGCCCATGTTTTCCAACGCGTCTTTCAACTCGATCTCTTTGGCGACGGTCACGCCGTCTTTTGTGATCGTGGGGGAACCAAACTTTTTGTCGAGGACGACGTTGCGTCCCTTTGGCCCGAGCGTGATCTTCACCGCATCGGCGAGTTGATTTACGCCGCGCAGGATCGCCGCCCGCGACTCCTCACCATGAATTACTTGTTTTGCCATAATGATAACTCTCCTCAGCTAAAAATTTTCGGTGTGCTTGAAAATGAAAAGACGGCCGTAGTCAAACTACTTGCCGCCCTTTTTGCCGCCGCCGCTGGCTGCACCGGCGCGCTCGATAACGCCGAGGATTTCGTCCTCGCGCATGATGAGCAACTCTTCGCCGTCGATTTTAATTTCCGAGCCGCTGTATTTGCCGAAGAGAACTCGGTCGCCCGCCTTAACGTCCAGGGCCTGACGCGAGCCGTCGTCTTTGCGCTTGCCTTCGCCGACGGCGATCACTTCGCCCTCTTGCGGTTTCTCTTTTGCGGTGTCAGGGATGATGATGCCACCACGAAGCTGTTCGCCTTCCTCAAGGCGGCGCACGATCACGCGGTCGTGAAGCGGTCTGATGTTTGTCGCCATAATGCTCCTTTCGGGATTACAACTTCCAAGGGGAAGTCAGTATTTTGATTGCCTTATCTCAAGAGAGCTTGTTTATCTCGCCCCACACACTGCTCGAATCAAATTTCGCCGGTTTTTCTTGGCAAAATCTATATTTTCTAGCACTCTCTGTGGGCCGAGTGCTAAAAATAATGTAACTCTCCCATTATTGTCAACCGGGCGTTTCAGTTGTGGTTGATAAATTCAGGCCCGGTCTTGATGAAAAGCGTTGACGGAAAGGCGGGTCGATGTTAAATTCCGCACGCAAACCCCAGCCAGATAAAGCAGTTCGTCGCTTTGAGGAATTCTCCCACCCTTGAGCGCCCGATCCGGACTGCAGAATTTCCCGACCTGACTAGGAGCGTAAGCTGTATGCTGCGCCGCAAAATTACGCGTCAGCTTTTTTGCGCCTCAGCCGGCTAAAGCGTTCGGTTGTTTGTGAGGCTGGCTTCTTCTTGGGAAGATTGAGCCTGATACGCGTTTCACAATAGCAAGCCTTCTAAATTCGTTCAGATGAATTGGAATGTTTCCCCTCGCCGGACACGATTGTATCGGCGGTAGATTCTTGTCCCGCACGTGTCGAATACAGACCTCAAAGGAACTAACAAAGATGAAAAGCTTAGGGCAGATGCGCAGACAGATGAGAGACAATAGACGCTCGATTTTGCTCACCCTCGTTACGCTTGCCGTTGCGGCTTGCGCAGTTCCGTTTTTCAACACAAAAGCCTCTAATCCTTCGTCGGGAACTCTCAATCCGACGCTTGGCGCTAGTCAGACGTGGCAGGGTACGGCTACGGGCGGCGCGTCCGAAAGCGAGGACACTTGCGTCGAAGGCTTCAACTGCGACACCTACACCTTGACGCTTGCAGGCAGTACTGCTGATTGGTCGGGCAAGAACGTTTCAATCAAGATCGAGTTCAACTTGCCATCGACCGATTACGACTTGGTCGTTCATAAAGGGGCTTGCGGACGTGCGGCGGGCGATGTCGGCCCTTGCACTGGCCCTGCCGTCGGCAACTCGGGCAACTCGCCTGGCCAGCCTGAAGAAGTCACGCTCGTTCCGACAGACACCGGCACCGGAATTTATTCGGTACGCGTGATCTATTTCGCAGCCACCTCAGCAGACCCGCCGAGAGGAAGCGCGACGGTCGTGGCGG
>CBDUCU010000123.1:0-9167 GCA_965365725.1 uncultured bacterium
CGCGCAATCTCTTACGCGCGCCGGTCGAAAACTCCATACTTTGGCATCTGTCTGGGCATGCAGACGGCGACCATCGAATACGCGCGCTCGATGTGTGGGCTGCTCGGTGCGGATTCGACCGAGTTCGACCCGGAAACTCCGTACCCGGTCATCTTCAAGCTGCGCGATCTGGTCGGGGTTGAAGAGTTGGGTGGGACGATGCGTCTCGGCAATTGGCCTTGCCGTTTGGCGGAAGCCAGCCTCGCGCGCGACGTCTATAACGGTGCTGCTGAGATAGGCGAGCGACACCGTCATCGCTATGAATTCAACCCGGAGTTTCGCTCCACGCTCGAGCGCGCTGGCCTCGTCTTTAGCGGCGAATCACCCGATGGCCGCTTCGTCGAAATGATTGAGCTTCCGCGCGACGTGCATCCCTGGTTTCTGGCCTGCCAATTTCATCCCGAATACAAATCAAAACCTTTGAGCGCGCATCCGCTCTTTGCTTCATTCGTCCGCGCGGCTTACGAAAATCGACTGAGAGACGAGGCAAGCGTCTCTGAAGCAAAGGAAGTTGAAGATGCGCCGCACGAGCACGCGCACGTCGTTGCCGGAGACGATTAGATAGAACAAAACAGAAGCACGCTGTGTTGCTTTGTTAAAGCGCTACGGTCATTCAATGGAATTTGACAAATTCCACCTCAAAAAATTTGCCCCTTGTTCAAATAGTTGTGTTGACCTCAAGCTCTTCAAGCAATCCTTACGTTTTGCGCCAAATAGCGTTTAGCTAGTAAAGTGATAAACGATAAGTGAACAGGGATAAGTGAATAGAGATCAGAATTTATCTGTATCGATCTCAACGCTTGTCACTCGTTGCTCATCACTTCTTCTATGCTTCAATGTCCCGCATGCGGTCGGCTTTACGAGTCGGGCATAACGACGTGTCCTGACGACAGGGCTGTGTTGCGTGCTGACGATACGGTCGCAGGTGCAAGGCCGCCCGACCCACTTGCCGGACTTGTGCTTGACGATAAATACAGGCTTGATGAAAGGCTCGGCGAAGGCGGCATGGGCACCGTCTATCGCGCTACGCATCTGCTGATCGAGCGGCCCGTCGCGGTTAAAGTCTTAAACGCGCGGCTCGTCACGGACGAAGACGCGCGCGAGCGTTTCCGGCGCGAAGCGCGTGCTGCCGGCAGACTCCAGCATACGAACGCCGTCGCAGTAACCGATTTTGGCGAGACGAAAGACGGCCTCGTCTATATCGTGATGGAGTTGCTCGAAGGGCGCAGCCTGCGCGACGTGCTGGCAAACGAAGCTCCGCTCGATCCTGCACGCGCCGTCTCTATTATGTTGCAGGTTGCGGCGGCTGTCGGCGCGGCGCACGAGGCCGGCATCATTCACCGCGACCTCAAGCCCGGCAACATCTTTATCGTCCAGCGCCCACACGCGCCGCACATCGTCAAGGTGCTGGATTTCGGGATCGCCAAGATCGCCGAAGAGAACGCCGACGGCAATCCGGTTAACACGCTGACGGGAACGGGCGTGATGATCGGCACACCGCGCTACATGTCTCCGGAACAGTGCGACGGAGGAGTTCTCACCCCCGCCTCAGATGTCTACAGCCTCGGTGTCATCCTCTACGAAATGCTTGCGGGGCGCACGCCTTTTTCAGGCGCAACGCCGCTTGCGCTCGCGCTCAAACATTCTTCCGAGCTTCCGCGTCGTCCGAGCGAATTTGCGGCAAATGTTCCGCCTGCGCTCGAATCGATTGCTTTGCGAGCGCTCGAAAAGTTGCCGGAAGCGAGGCCGCAAGACGCGCGCGAGTTCCGACGCGAGTTGTTTGAAGTGGCTGAACGGCTCGGTCTGGAACATGCCGCAGGCTTTAGCGCGCCGACCATCGAGACGCTGCGCGATGCCGGAACGGAGACTCCTTCAGGCCGTCTTGTCATCGATCTCGAACGCCTGCGCCACAACCGCGCTTCGCAGACGCGCGAAGCGCCCGCCGCGCACGACACCGCCGAAGAAAACGCCGTCGCCACTGGCGGAAAACCCATCGAGCCGCCCCAATATTTTTCTGACAACGTAAAGCCGCAACGCGTCGAAGTGATCAGAGAGGATTCACGCCGCGATGCGAGAGGGCGAAGGACGCGGCTGCGTGTTCCCGTCAAGCAAGGCGCTAACCGACTTTTAGAAAATTGGTTTCCGCTCGCAGCGCTCGCAGTAGGCTTGCTTATTCTATTCGGCGGATTTCTCATCTATCGCTCGTCGTCTTCGCGCAACTCAACGACAACCAGGCCAACTGAAAACGAAGAAGCCTTTGGACGAACGCTCACGTCGGCAGACGTGACTCCGCGCGCACAAAAGGTCGTCGCCGACCCACGCTCAGCCGCAGAGTTTTATGAGCGCGGGGCTTACAATTTTTCCACGCGCAATTTCGAAGGGGCCGTACGTGATTATCGACGCGCGATAGAACTACAAACGGAATTTCCCGAAGCATATAACCGGCTCGGGCGGTCGCTCATGATGCAGGGAAAATTTCAAGAAGCTGAGACTGCTTTTCGTAAAGCTGTCGAGCAAAAAAAGGGCGACTACCCGGCCGCCCAATACAATCTCGGCTTTGCTCTACAAGCGCGCGGCGAACTGGACGAATCGATTGATGTTTACAACGCTGCGATTCGCAGTCGTGGTGGAAACTACCCCGACGCATATTTTCAGATTGGTCTCGCGCATCTTAATCGCCTGCGTTATGCAGAGGCGGCGGAAGTTTTTCGTCGCGCGATTGAACAAAACGGCGGGCGCGATGCGGATGCAAAAAATCAACTCGGTTTCGCCCTCGCCATGCTCGAAGATTTCGCGGGCGCAGAGAACGCTTTGCGCGGGGCGATTGAAGATCGCGGCGGCGATTTTGCCGAAGCGCATTTTCGCCTGGGGATGCTCTACGCTGAAAGTGATCGAATCGAAGATGCGATTAAAGAGTTTGAAGTCTATCTCAATCAGGAATCGAATCAGGACAACCGGCGGCGGGGCGAGCGCGTGCTGAGAGAATTAAAACAACGTCTCAAACGCAACGGCGGAGCACAATGATGACGGATAAAGAAGCGATTGAAATCAAAGAATTCAAAGTCGGCGATGCGACTTTTGGCGATGGGCGGTTGACCATCATTGCTGGCCCGTGCGTCGTCGAGTCGCGCGAGCATGCGTTGATGCTTGCGCGCGAGTGTCAAAAGCGCGCGCGCACGGCAGGTCTTGATTACGTCTTCAAAGCATCATTTGATAAAGCCAATCGCTCGTCGCATCAATCTTTTCGTGGCATCGGCATGCGCGAAGCGCTCGACGCTCTGCGAGCGATCAAAGAGGAGACCGGACTGCCCGTTGTCACTGATGTTCACGACGTTTCTCAAGTAGAACAAGCGGCAGAGGTGGCGGACATTCTGCAAATCCCTGCCTTTTTATGCCGGCAGACAGATCTCATCATTGCCGCCGCGCAGACGGGCCGGGCCGTCAACGTCAAAAAGGGTCAGTTTCTTGCCCCCTGGGATGCACGCAACATCGTCACAAAGGCGCGCGCCGCCGGGTGCGAAAGGCTTCTGCTGACAGAGCGCGGGGCATCTTTTGGTTATAACAATCTGATCGTTGACATGCGCACGTTTCCCGTGATGCGTAGCTTTGGCGTGCCTGTTGTTTTCGACGTAACGCACAGCTTGCAACTGCCGGGCGGTCTCGGCCATGCAACGGGCGGACAGTCGGAATACATCGAACCGCTCGCACGCGCCGGTGTTGCGTGCGGCGTTGATGCTGTCTTTATGGAAGTTCACGAAGCGCCCGAACGTGCGCTCTCGGACGGCCCCAACGCACTGCCGCTTGCGCGCATGGAGTCTCTTCTGTTGATGCTCAGAGACATACATGATCTCGTCCGGCATGAAGCTGCGCACGCGTTGGCGGCTTCAGATAAATTTTAAGATTTTTGTTCTCCCGACATCTGTTTTCATCAAATCAGAGATAGCGAAATGCAATTTGGTGCTGCACAAATTGCAGACGACCTTTGAGTTAATGAACCTGAAAAACCCACGCGGACACAGCCCTGCCATGAAGAGAAATTTATTCGGATATTTCCTGTTTTTATCTTTTCTGATCTTTACAAACGCGCTCGTTTTTGCGCAGGGCGCGGCGTGGCAAGTTTCGCGCTACGATGTCAATGCAACTATTTCAGACGCTTCGCAAGCTGACCGCGCGCTGTCCGCCCGCGTGACTGTCAACGCTACAAACGTCGGTAGCGGGGCGGGCCGACAATTGACTGCGCGCATCAATCCTCAAACAATCGTCAACAGCGTCACCATCAACGGCGCGCCGGCAAAATTTACAACCGAGGTTGACGGGCAAACAAAGCTTTTGATGGTCAGAGTCGCGCTTCCCGAAACAATTTCTCCGGGCGCGGCGACGAGCCTGACTTTCGACTATCGTCTTCCCGTTACTGAAAATACAGGTCTTGCGGCTGTCTCGATGGAAGGCTCGCAGTTTCTTCCGCTTGCTTATTGGTATCCAACTCCCAATACACCGGTCGCTCCGCGCGGAGCCGACTATGCGCCGTTTCGGCTGACAATCAATGCAGCCGGAAGTGAGACTGCTGTGTCTGCGGGGCGAAGCGCGACGGGCGGGTCTTTTGAGCTTCCGGTCAACTCGCAGCCTTTTTTTCTAACCGGCAGATGGGATGCGTTTGAAGGCGCGGGAGAAGCGCGCGGCGTAAGCGCTTTTCTTTTTCAGGGGGCGAGCGCGGAGGAGCGAAAAAGAGCAGAAGATTTGATCGCTCTGGCGGCAAACGCACGAAGTTTTTATGCAAGCGTCATGGGCGCTGCGCCCGATGTGCCCATCCGTCTCGTCGCCGTACGTCGCGGCGCTGGCTTTGATGCGGGCGGCACTTTGCTGCTCGACGGTGCAGTGTTTCGTCGTGCGAAAACTGACAACCAGACGGCGCTATCCATCGGAGAAGCCGTCGCGCGTTTGTGGGTTGGCGGAGCGACAGCCATACATGGAGAGGGCGCGGGCGCACTGCGCGAAGGCCTGGTTCGCTTTCTCGCAATGCTTTTTGTCGAGAGGCATTTTGGACGCGATGCCGCCAATGCGGAGATGGCGCGTCTCTCATTTCTTTATGCTCCGGTCGCGATGCGCGATGCGCCGCTTTCACAATCGACCGCAGCTTTTGAAACCTATTTCACATCGGTCGCCAACAAAGGCGCGCTCGCCTGGCGACTCATCATGGAACGCGGCGTGGGGCGCGAGCAGTTCTTTGCCGCGCTGCGTCGTGAATTCGATCCGGCGCGCGCGGGGCGGACGAGTCTCGCAGGATTTCGTGCATCGCTTGGCGAGAAGAGTAGCGAAGCAACGAGCACGCTTTTTGAATCTCTCTTAGACAAACCGACCGATACCGATCTGTTGATCGGAAAGCCGCGGCAGGAAGGCGGAGAGTGGGTGGCGAGTATTCGCAATCTCGGCTCGCTTGCGGTTGATGTTAACGTCGCTGCCACGACCGAGAGGGGAGAGCGCGTGTTGACCCGCGTCACGGTTCCGGCAAAGGGCGATGTGATTGCGCGCTTTAAGACAACAGCGCCGGTTGTGCTGGTCGAAGTCGATCCGGAAAAATTCTACCCCCAGATGGATTTCGCGCGCGACGTTGCACCCTGGGCAGCTTCAGCCCCCGGCGAGATGCTTGTTGAGGCGCGCTCTCTGCTCTCGACGCAGCCCGCTCGCGCCGAGTCGATTGCCAGAGATTTGATTGCACGCGTGCCGCACATGCAAGAAGCACGCATTGCGCTCGGGCGCGCACTGGTTGAACAGAGAAAACTTCCTGAAGCTGAAAAGGTTTTCAAAGCTGCGCTCGATCTGCCACTGCCAACGCCCGCGACGCTCGCTTGGGCAAATATCGGGTTGGGCGAAGTGGCTCTGCGCAACGGTCAAAACACAGAAGCCGTCAGGCGTTTTGAGGAAGCCGTACGCGTTGATGCCGAATATGCTTCGACGCTTGCCGCGCGCGCCGCGCGGATACGTGCTGAATCAACTGGAAACGCCGCACCCGCAATTGACGAAGCGATTCGCGCGGCTGTCGGCAAACTTGACGCGGCACTTCGGAGCGGGAAAAAGGCTGAGCTTGATGCGGTCATCATTCCCGGCGAGCTGGCCGATTTCTCAAAGGGCATTGTCGGAAGCCAACCCGAACTCTGGCAATCCCGCATCCTGCGAACCGAGCAGCAGGGAACGACCCGCTTCGCCGCAGATGTTGAGATCAGCGCCCGCACGCTTGGCCGCGACCAGGCAGGCACGGCAGTTCTCGTCTTCACACGAACGCCAGCCGGTTTGCGTCTCGCAGACATTCAATTCTTCGAGGTTAGATGAAAATCTTTCTGACCCTGCAATGCGACGGATTGCTGACAACTGACAAATGGTCACAAACATCTCTGCTGACATCCTGCGTCGGGCCGCACGCATAAATCTTATTTTGATGGATTGCGACGGCGTACTCACGGACGGGCGCATCACGCTTCGTGAGCACGGCGACGAAGAGAAAAGCTTTCATACGCGCGACGGGCACGGCATCGTCCTCGCGCATCGAGCGGGGCTTCGCTCCGGCATTATTTCCGGTCGCAGCTCGAAGACGGTTGAGATGCGTGCGCGCGACCTCGGCATGCACTTCGTGCGACAGGGCACATGGGACAAGATCAAGGATTTTGAAGAGGTTCTGGCCGAAGCCGGAGTTGGCGAAGACAAGGTTTGTTATATCGGCGACGACGTAACAGACATTCCGCTCATGCACCGATCAGTGCTCGCCGTAGCGGTCGCTGACGCGACGGACGAGACGCGCGCAGCAGCGCATTACGTGACGCGTCTTTCAGGGGGCTTCGGTGCTGTGCGTGAAGTTTGCGAGCTGATCTTGAAAGCGCAGGGAAGTTGGGCGGGGCTGATGGAAAGATACGTTAAATAAATCTTCTAAAGCGATTTTGTTTGTCGCAGAGAAATAGCAGAGACAACCGCTATCCATAATTGTCTCTGCTATTTCTTTGCTTTTTCACTGGGGTAAATCATCTCTCTTTTCGCGGATGCCGGGTGGGCGCGCTCGTTTTGGTCTTCTTACCTTGTGCTTTCAATCGCACGTCGTCGTTTTGTTGATATGATTCAGTGTGCTCGCGGCAAAGACGTAAAAAGGTTTTGCAGACGGGCGAGGTGTACCCGCCGCTCAGTCGAGCCAGACCAAGCTCCCAGTTGATCTGCGCGCCTTCGATCCACCAGCGCACAAGCTTACCTTCAGCCACTTCTTCGCGGACGGAACGCAAGGGTACGATTCCGACTCCTAAATCCGCCTCGACCATTCGCTTGATTGCCGCCTGTCGGCTCAGCTCCATTGTGACCAACGGCTTCAAACCGGCTTCTGCAAAAAATTCGTCAATCAGACGACGCGTGTTGCCACCGCGCTCGCCAAGTATCAACCTCTCTCCGGCAAGGACAAAGGCGCTGACAACACGTTGTTTTGCAAGCCTGTGGCGAGGACTGGCAATAGCGACAAGCTGATCGCTGCCTAAGACTTCTGTCTCGATGTTGCGCGTCTCGACCGGAAGAGAGACAAACGCCATATCAATCTCACCTGCGAGGATCTGTTTGACAAGCGCATCGCTTGTACCCGCTACGACCAGAACTTCCGACTGCGGATGATGTTTGCGAAGGTCTTTAAGAATGTCTGGTAGTAGATCGCCGCTGACCATCCCGGAAGCGCTCCCGATTCGCAGCCGTCCGCGCTCCGCACCCGTCAACTCAGACAACTCGGCAAGCGCAGCATCGTGTTCACGCAGAATTGCGTGTGCGCGGTCAAGCAGACGCTCGCCCGCTTCTGTGAGCACGACGCGGCGCGGCGTGCGAATAAAGAGCGGCGCGCCAATCTCGTTCTCAAGCTGGCGAATCTGCATGCTAATGGCGGCCTGCGTGACGTGAAGACGCTCGGCGGCGGCGGTAAAGGTGTGCAACTCGGCAATCGAGGCAAAGGCTTTTAGCTGTCGAATATCCATCGGCTTCGTCCGTGTATCAGTGATGATTATTACATGGATAAAATCTTTTAGTTTCAATTATACCCGGAAGGGTTTTACAATTGAACTGTTTTTTTGGGGTCGCCTCAAAAGAATGTCAAAGCAGGCAGACTCCTTCAACCTAAATGAGAGCAACGGAAACAACAGAAAGATTTGGAGCACGACGGGCGTTGCGCGCCGACCAACTTGTGCTCGGAGTTGACGGCGGTGGCACAAAGACGCGCGCCGTAATCGTCGATGATAGCGGGGAACTGATTGGCGAAGGAATATCCGGGCCTTCAAACCCTTTGCGCGTCGGGGTAGCTGCTGCGGCAGGGGCCGTGCGCGAAGCGGTCGAGCGAGCTTGCTCGACGGGACGCGTACGTCGCGCCGACATCTTAGCGGCACAGGTGGGTCTTGCCGGAGTGAGACGGCACGACTTACGCGAGAGGATGCGCGAAGCGCTGATGGGTCTCGGAATCAAACCATTAGAAGTTGTGACCGATGCCGACATCGCTCTTTATGGCGCAACCGAAGGCAAACCCGGCGTTGTCGTCATCGCGGGAACCGGATCGGTTTGCTGCGGCGCAAATGCACGCGGAGGGCGCGCGCTGGCGGGCGGCTGGGGGCCTTTGGCCGGAGACGAAGGCAGCGGATCATGGATCGCTCGTCGGGCATTGCAAGCCGTAGCTAAAGCGACTGATGGACGCGGGCCGCAAACCTCGCTTGTCGAGTCGGCTTGTGAATATTTTAATGCTGCCACGCCTGACGATATCGCATTGGTAATCTATAGTCCGACGATGACGAATCAGATCATCGCGGGTTTTGCCCGCCAGGTTATCGAACGTGCGCGCGCTGGCGATGCAGTAGCGCTGGATATTATGGCAGAGGCGGGCAGAGAGCTGGGCGCGGCGGCCAATGCAGTTATAAAGAATCTGCGAATGGAGCGCGAGCGTTTTCTCGTCGGGTATGTCGGTGGCGTGTTCGCATCAGGCGAGTTGGTGTTAAAGCCGATGCGCGAAGAGATAGCACGCGTCGCGCCGCGCGCACAGGCGGTATTTCCCGGCCTTGCACCGGCAGAGGCCGCCGCAAGCATGGCGCGCACACAACTGCGGCTTGCGCTTGCTGGCTAAAGAATTTTCC